>DAOVYW010000125.1 GCA_030635415.1 Candidatus Firestoneibacteriota bacterium | reverse complement strand
TTCGAGGCTGTGTCATAACTCGGATTTTTACGCTTTTTCGTCATTCCGGCTTTCGCCGGAATGACAAACCTAAAAACCATTGCGACACTATCTCTTCAAAGCGGGGAAAAGGTTGCCCCCCTATTTCCTTTCAAGTTGACGGGTGGTGAACATTTCATCTGGTAGCTTAGGATTCATCTTCACCTCTTTTTCCACAATAACGGTCTTGCTGCCCTTCTGCACATTTTGCATCTCCATTCTTTTTGAGAGCCAAAATCCCTCTATCTCTTCTACCTCGGACAAGTACATAACCTTGAGCAGGTCTCCATGCTTATCATAATACTCGGTCTTCATTTGGTTGAAGCGCGCCTTATCCACCCATCTCTTTTGTTTGCTGTAGATGGCAGCCTTGGTATCCTTCGGCACCAATTCCAGAATATAGCAATCACGTTCTTCATATTTGTCAATCCCAAGTAGCTTGGCATCATATTTATCCACCAAAGAATCAGTGCCCACGTCCTCATAGCTGAAATCACTGCCCATAAAGCTTTTGCCTTTCTCCTTGCCGGCAATCCGCCTGACCTTTCGCAGGGCCGGCAGATAAAGCCAGTCATCATCTTTTACCGAGAGAAAACCCGTGCCTTTGAGATTAGCCGGCGACAAAAACCTGACCAGAGTATAGTCATCACCTTTCATCCAGATTTTTATCTTCCTGATCCGTTTGGCTCCTGATTTATGGACAATACTCATCTCGCTTATCATTATCTCCGCGTCCGGCCGGTTGGCTTCCTCTTTTTCCAGAATCTCATTACCCGTTAATTCTTTCGCGCCGGCTGAAGCAGTGAATATAAGCAAACCCATTACCAGACCGAACCCCACAACTCCCATATTCTTGATTTTGCCTGACATACTGATTACCTCCCTAGGTTTTTATTTTGTGCCTATCCCGTATATACAGCAATGCCGGCAGCACGGTCATAGACGCCATTGATGAAAAAAGCATGGTCAAGGCAATCATCCAGCCCATGCGTCCCAGGGGCGGCATGGCTGCGAATACCAGCACAAAAAAACCCAATCCCACAGCCGCGGCATTGTAAAAGATAGCCTGACCGGTATTTGAGATAGTAATCTTCAATGCCTGCTCAACCCTTTTTCCCATGGCCAGCTCTTCCTTATAACGATTAAAAAAGTGAATGGCGTAGTCTATTCCAATCCCAATAACAATACTGGCAATAACCGCTGAAGCCACGTCCAGTGGTATCCTGAACCAACCCATTATCCCAAAGTTCAGAATCACTGTGAGTGTAATCGGGATAATGCAAAGAGCGCCGTAGATTAATGATCTTGAGATGATAACCATCAGTATAAAGATGAACAAAATCGCCAGGGCCAGACTTTGTAATTGTCCTTTTACCATAAGATTTACCATTCTGCATGCCAGGATGGGCGTTCCGGTTAGCACTACCTCAGCCTTACCGTCAAAATATTTATCAATTGCGCCTTCTACTTCATTAATCATTTCCGCCCGTTCCGAGCTTTTATAGGTTGATACCCGGGATTGGATTAAAGCATGTTTATAGTCAAAAGAGAGCATATTATCCAGTTGCTCCGAACCTCCCAGTGACAGGAGCAGGAGGTACTGAGCCGTTTCTTCTTCTGTTTCAGGCAGAACTTTGTATTCCGGTTTTCCCTCGTGCAGGGCTTTATTGGTATTACGCAAAAGATTGACCACTGAAACCGGTTTGCTTAATATTTTAATTTCCGCAATATCATTTTGCAGATGTTCCATGGCCCGCAAAATTTTAGGATCTTGGATATTGCCCTTCACCGCAATTTGAATAATATCCGCGCCGCCAAAATTATCCTCAACCACATTATAGGCTAATCTGACCGGCCCGCCAGGCGGAAAGAACTTTATGAAATCCGATTCAGCGCTGATAAACGGAATCCCCAGGCCGGCTGCCAGGATAAGCAAACCGGCGATTATCAGCACTGTTTTGGCTCTAGCCACAACAAAATCCGCCCATTTTACCAGCGTACCCTGCAGGAATGTTTTTTTGTCACGGACCAGCTCTCTTTTGTGGGGACGCAGCAATAAAAGAAATGCCAGGAATAAAGTAACCGTAATTATAAAGGCAATGCCCACTCCCACGGCGGTAAACAAACCAAAACTTTTAATCAGGCTTAAGGATGAAACGCCAAGGGAACCAAAGCCTCCCATGGTAGTAATGGAGGTTATAAAACATGCCATTCCCACGAACACTATGGTCCTGGTTAAAGCTTTCCTTTTATCCCGGCCCAGCGAAAGTTCCTCCCGATAACGGGCAAGAATATGGATCCCGTCTGCTATGCCCATACTGATAAGAATAACCGGCAGGATATTACTAATCGGAGTAATCGGGATGCCGAGGTATCCCATAAGTCCCAGAGTCCAGATAACCGTAACCACCACAATAAGTAATGGCAAAACCACTCCTCTTAGATTGCGAAAGCTGAAATAAAGTATTCCGATCATTACCAGCATAGCCAGGGGAAGCAACTTTGACATATCCCGGGAGATAATATTATCGACTTCCGTGTCCAGCACAGCATCACCGGTCAGGTAAGCCTTCTCATCCAAATCGAGTTTATGTAACACCGCTTTTATATTGCTGATAACTTTCTCTTCATCCGCCTGGGGCAAAATCTGAACCATAATCAGCGCGATTTTACCATTTTCGGAAACGATCTGCCCAACATAGTCTTCATCGGACAATACTCTTTTTTTTATTTCCAGAAGCTCTGCTTCACTGTCCGGGATGTCTGCAATCAGTTCCACCACCTCAATCCCGCCCGCGACTCCCCTGATCTCTTCAGCCTTGGTAATACTCCGAACAGTATTAACTCCTTTGATTTTTTCTAAATCCAGAGTTAATTGCTCTATTTCGCGCAATGACCCGGCACTGAAAACCTCTTCCATATCCATAACAATCATTGCATATTTGGCTCCGCCAAAGGTTTCGTCGACCTGGTCGTAGGCTATCCTCACAGGATCGGCTTCCGAAAGCATTGATTTCACATCGCCGCTTACCTCCAGCTTATTAAGACCGAAATAAAAAAAGCCGGTCAGTAAAATAATGGCAATGATTATGCTTTTTGGGTATTTACCCACCCATAAGGTTAGGTTTTCCATCATCAGTTTCATCTTTATCATCACCTAAAAGTTTATTAACTTTTTGCTCCCGGTCTGTCAGGATAGTGACCGGGTGCTTATTATGAATTTATATAAAATAAAAGTAACATAATTATTTCAAGATTGTAAGAAATTGTAACAACCGTTCTTAGGCTAGCGGGGTCGGAATGAGGGACAATATCTAACTCCGCCCCTTGGAGACCGTGTCATAATGGTTTTTTAAGGTCGTCATCCCGGACTTGATCCCTGGACTAAACCATCCAGGACAGGCCGGGATCCAGCTTTCACATCTGTCCGGCCTTCCGGAACAATCGGGAACGCCGGAAGCTTTGGTGTCGGACAGCGAATTCTTCAGCCAAAACAATGTTGAGCAATGCTGTGCCAATCGGATTATAGGGATGGTGCGAAATTAAGCAAATTGACGCTCTTCAGCAGAAATGATATACTTGTTTTTAAAAGCAAATTACTACCGGTTATCAGTTGATATTAAATAGATCATGGAGGCACTATGAAAGTCTATCTGATTTTATCAGCTTTATTTTTCATTATCGGGTGTTCGAATTCCGAAGTAACCACTAAAAACCAAAAGTTGGAAGGACTAAGCATGGAAACCGCGATTGTAGTAGGTGCTCCTGGTGGGCCGGCTTCACAGAAAGATTGGATAGCCAAGCACTATCCTGGTTACCGGTTAAAGTTACAGGCCTTAGTGGGAAAAGCTGGTCGCAAATATGATCAAATCACTATCAGCAAGCACGGAGTAAACAAAACACTTTATTTTGAACTTAATCAAGACTATCTAAAAAACTTAATTAGTGAAGAAAAGAGCAGTGATAAGCATTAGTGGAGTGTGCCGTTAACTGGAGCCTTATGCCGGCAGTTTTAGGATATCCCGGCTAAGTGATGCGCTGCTCTGCTTAATCATGGGGCAAATACCTTTTGAGTAATTCCGGTTCCAGAATTACTTAGTGCCTTTTTCAGTCGAACATTTCCCACACACAAGATTCAATTTCGGATTATACTCACGACACTTACTACATTTCCAATACCCATTTTTCTGCATTTCCAGTTCTTCGTGCGTATGCTTATTACTTTTATTTCGTATATAAATAAATATTATCAAAATCCAAACTAATGCGATTATATACGCGGGCGCGATTGGGATTTTCAAAAAAAAGACAACCGGAATGACAATGATTGGAATTATGGTGAAAACCAATGCATGACCACACCACCGCACCCATTTGGGATCACTGGTAATATCCGAAAAATGAAGAATAACTGCCGCAACACTAAAGAGTATGGTTAAATTAACAAAGATTAATAATAATGACATTACACCCAGCCTCCTCTTCTCTTCACAGCATCCCTGACTTAATAGAACTCTATTACCTTATACCCAAACTGGATAGGTATGCTGATGTGAATTGACCAAAGGAACTTCCCCCCGTAGCCGCGCGCATAGAACTTAACCAATGGGTGACACTATAATGACACAAGGTTTGCTTCCCATCAAGTTCGAATAATCCGATGACATCATTACGAATGGACTCATTTTTAAATAATTCATTTGCACCCTGAACCTGTTTTGTTATAATAACTGCTCGATTTTGGGTTCCGCAGACCTGGGAGCTTGAGCAGCTAGTTGTATTTTCCGGATACCCGCTTACTATATGCGGGCATGACAAAATCAACTAATTGCTCAGACTCCTAGACCTGACTGGAAGATGTATGATTTGTATACAATAATAAAAAGGGAGTAATCTGTTATTATGATGAAAAATATGCGAAAACACATGAGAATCATTCTTTGGTTTGTGGTAGCGGCTTTTGTCGGCACCATCTTCTTCGTTTGGGGAATGGACATGGGGCGGCGCGGGGACGTCATGAAGTTGCAGTCTGCCGCCGTGGTCAATGACCAAGCTATTTCTTACGCGGACTTCGGACGGCTCTGGGATGAGCACTACCGCCTCTATTTCGGGAATTCCGAAGAAGAACCGGATCCGCAGGAAATCCAGCGCCAACGCCGCAAGTTGATAGCCGGCTTGATTGATAAGCTTCTCCTGCAACAGGAGTCTCAAAAAATGAAATTCCAGGTATTTCCCGAGGAATTAGCCATGCGAATCGCTTCGCTTCCCGCCTTCCAACACCAGGGACAATTCTCTCAGGACAAATATCTGTCCGTACTTAGTTATCATCGGCTGTCTCCCGAGGAATTCGAGGCCGAACAGAGAAATGCCATCGTGGTCATTAAAATGAGACAATTTCTCCGGGATTCGGTGGTCGTAACCGAATCTGCGGTACGCGATTATCTTCTTGCCCGTTCCCGGAAATTAAAACTCCACTTGGTGGTTTTTAACTGGAAATCCGGCTTGGATAAAATAAAAATTCCGGAGTCCGAGTTGAAAAACCATTACCAGGAGCATCAGGCTTCTTTTGATCAGCCGGCTGAAGTACGAGCTTCCCATATTCTAGTATCCGCGGGGGATCAGGCCACCGAAGAAGAAAAGCTGACGGCAAAAATCAAGCTTGAAAACTTCAAGCATGACCTTCTTCAGGGAGCTGATTTCGCTGAAATTGCGAGAGAGCATTCTGATGATCCGGGAAGCAGGGAAAAAGGCGGCGACTTGGGATTCTTCCGGCGGGGAACCATGGTCCCGGCCTTCGAGCAAGCCGCTTTTAAATTAAAACCCGGCATGCTTTCAGACCCGGTGGAAACACCCTTCGGTTACCACCTGATCAAGGTAATGGACCGTCATGAAGAGAAAAAATCCACTTATGCCGGAGTCAGGAAAGACATCCTAAAGCTGTTCAAAGAGAAGAAGGCTAAGCAATCCACGCAAAAAGCCCTCCTCGCCTTTCAAAACCGGCTGCAAAAAACCAACAATCTCAGCCAGGCCGCCGCTCAAGCCCAACTCAAGCTGGTTACCACGCCCTGGCTCCAGGAAGGCACTCCCATCCCCGGGGTTGCGCAGAGCGAAGACCTGCTCGACCAGGCTTTTAATCTTTCCCTGCGAACCCCAAGTTCACATATTGCCTGTGGCGAGTTGATTTGTTTCGTGGAAGTAGCGGACGAACAACACCGGCCTTTTAATGAACAGCTTTACCCACTGGAGCGGGAAACGGCCATGGTAAATCTAACCTCCCTGCGGGCCGAGGAACTGGAGCGGAATTGGATGCAATGGACGCGTCAGCATGCGAAAATCACTAATAATATACTTACCGAGAATAACAACCAGAACGCCGGGGAAACCGGCAGCGGCCGCGAATAGCCGGGGAGCCAAAGGAAAAATAGTTCAGGATTCAACTTCACGGTTTCTCGCCATTTGCATAAAGGCCTGAGACGCCGTAATTTCGGTATAGGCTACGCTCATAATAGCGGGCACATATTCATCCATGGTAAAAAGATTTCTGAAAAACATTACTTCCATCATCAAGGGCGTTAATACTCCTCCCCTGGCGTCTATTGTATCCTTATAGCGAATTTCAGCATCCCGGCAATCCATTTCAAAATTTCCGGCATACAATTGATAATTGACACGGTTTAAAAACTCGATTACTTTCGGCACTTTGGCAATTGGAATCTTAGAATCTAAAACCACAAAAAAAGTAACCCCATCCGGCTCATCCACTTGAGCGACACACTGAAAAACCCCATTCGTGCCACGGATTTCAGAAAGAAAGGCCGTGCTGTCTTCCGATTTCTCAAAAATCCATTCGTGCTTATGAAAAAAGTCGATTACTATATCCGAAATACTAGCATACTTCGCGGCCGGATTAATCATTTCCAAGGGTGATGCCACCTGGAATGAAACATCCTGGACCCGGTTGCGGTGCTGCGGCATGGGGGCTTGTCCCGCTGGGGAGGCCGGCTTGGCTTCCGCCTTTTCCAGGAGTAAAAACCCGAGCCAGAACAACAAGCCCGAGATAAACGCGGAGAAAATCCAGACCGGCGGATGCCCGGATTTGAC
>DAOVYW010000087.1 GCA_030635415.1 Candidatus Firestoneibacteriota bacterium | reverse complement strand
CCTCACCCTGATTTTTTCAGGGACAACGGAACATTATTTGATCCTGCTGGTGGGGAAAGATGAGCGTGGTTCGGGTGGGGTCAGCCGGTGGGTTCATTCCCTTTTCCATAGCGGTCCAATATGGTCTTGATGATCTTGCTGGTACTGTGCCCTTCTACTAGAGGGATATTCACTACCTGGCCGTGAAGCGCTTCCACTGTTTCTCTTCCGATTATCCGAGCTTTAGGCCAGTCCGCTCCCTTAACCAGCACCAAGGGTTTGAGCTGGGCGATTAAATCTCCTGGATCGTCTTCCTCGAATAAAATCACCAGGTCCACGCACTCCATGGAAGCCAGTAATTCCATCCGCTCCTGCTCCGGCAGGATAGGCCGATGCGGGCCTTTTATGCGGCGGACAGAAGCATCGCTGTTAATACCTACGGCCAGAGCATCTCCCAGGCGCCGGGCGGCCGCCAGATAATGAACATGCCCCTGGTGGAGCAGATCAAAGCAGCCGTTGGTAAAAACCGTCCGCCGGCCCTGGCTGGTCCATTTCGCCACCCGGGCGGCAGCTTCGGTGCGGTTGACAATTTTGTCAGCAGGATTGCGGGGAACCCCCAGAATTACCTCCATGACGCTTGTCCGATCCGGCGCTTTAATTCCGTTTGATTAGTGGTTGCCACACCCACCTCACCAACCGTAATTCCAGCCGCGCAATTAGCCGCCACAGCCGCTTCCTGGAAATTTCCGCCCGCGGCCAAGGCTAAAGTCAGGGTGGAAATCACTGTATCCCCGGCACCTGAGACATCATATACTTCCTGCGCCACGGTCGGAATATGCGAGATGGGGCCATCCTGTTCAAAAAGCGACATGCCTTCCTCGCCGCGGGTAATCAGCACCGCCTCGCACCCCAGGTCTTGTAAAATATTCCGGCCGGCCTTATGCAGGCTAACACGATTGACCACGGATATGCCGGCCGCCTGCTCGGCTTCGCTCTGGTTGGGAGAAATAAGAGTTACGCCCTTGAACTTATGAATATTCCCGGGTTTGGGATCCACCATGATAATCTTTCCATGCCTGCGGGCCAGTGCTATAACCCCCTCTACCAGGGCTGTGGTCAGCAGACCTTTGTTATAATCCGAAATTACCACTGCTTCCACCCGTTTTATCCAGGAGGCCATCCGCCGGAGCAGCTCCACCGCTAATTTGGAGCTTACTTCCATAGAGTCCTCGCGGTCGATCCGTACCACTTGCTGCGAATGAGCAATCACTCTGGTTTTAGTAATAGTCGGCCGTGAGCGATCCCGCAATAGGAGATTGGTGTTCACTCCTTCTTTTTTTAAAAGCGAGATCATGCGGTCCGCCATAGTGTCATTCCCGATCACTCCACCCAGGACCACCCGCCCGCCTAAAGCGCGAATATTATTCGCCACGTTGGCCGCCCCTCCCGGCATAACACTTTCTTTCTGGACATGCACCACGGGAATCGGCGCTTCCGGCGAGATACGCGAAACCTTACCCCAGATATACTCATCCAGCATAATATCGCCGAGCACCAGGATTTTCCGGCCGGTAAATTTATCTACCAGTTTTTTTAGCTTGCCAACGTGAACGTTTTTCATGTTTCTTCCTTTCCGGAAATGGGAAATAGCATCTCCTCAACCAACTTGCACAACACATGCCCCAGGGCCAGATGAACCTCCTGGATGCGCATGGTATTGGCAGAGGGAACGGATAAGACCACATCAGCCATATCCGCCATTTTGCCGCCCTGGCCGGTAAAAGCCACTATCGACATTCCGCGCTGCCGGGCCTCGTCCATGGCAGCGAGCACATTGGAAGAATTGCCAGAAGTGCTGATGCCCCAGAGCAAGTCTTCTTTCCGTCCCAAAGCCTCGACTTGGCGCGCAAATACGCGCTCAAAACCATAATCATTTGCCACCGCAGTTAAGACCGAGGTATCCGTAGTCAGTGCCAGAGCAGCAATAGCCGGACGCTCTCTTTGATATAAACGCGCCACCATTTCAGTGGCATAATGCTGGGCATCGGCCGCGGAGCCGCCGTTGCCGCAGATTAAAAGCTTGCCGCCGGAACGAATCGCCTGGGCCATAAGCCGGCCCGCAGCGGCTATGGGCTCGGCCAGCTCGCGCGCCGCCTGTTCGCGCAAGGCCACCCCGGCCAAGAGCTCCTCGCGGGCTAAGTTAACCATGTCTGTCATGTTCGCCTCCTTATCGGGCAGCCACAGAGCGCCGTCCCTACAAAAAATCCTACCCTCGTGAATTTTGCTAGTGTAGGGGCCGGCTTCCATGCCGGCCCATGGATTTCATATCATTCATCCGGGCGGACATGGAAGTCCGCCCCTACGAAAACTCCGGACGGGGCCACCCTTACACAAAATCAATCCACGTCCACCACTTGTGCGTCCCGGAGTACAATATCTATACTGCCAATTACGATTTTGCTCTTTATCAGCACGGGCACTTTCCGCTTATCATCTGTCAGCCAGATATGCAGCTTGCCCTGATGTTTGAAGAGCCCCTCAAATTTCAAGTATGGTTCCACTACCAGGCAATCAAAAGTCCCGGCCGGAACGGTTTTTTTTTCACGGCGCAGAATTTTTACCAGCAGTTCATAGGTCTTGCCGTTATCCGCCACTACGGGAATATTGATTTCATCCCCGATTTTAACATCCAGGGTACGAAAAAAATAGAACTCTGAAAGCACATCCTGGGTTAGAGGCGGGGCCGGTAGTATGGTCCGGCCCTGGTCTTTTATAACCTGCTGATTAAATTGGTCATAGATGATCTCGGAATCATTGGAATATGATCCCTCCCGGATATGCTTCTCATATCGCCACGAAAATAGACCCCGGGTGTCAAAATAAGATTCTATGCGGTCCCGCACCTTAAAAACCCATTCGAAAGCCGGGTGGGTACGAGCCGTAGCTTTTAGGTGAAGCGTAGGCCGCCCGTGCATATCCGGCCCTTTATACACGGCCAGGGTGGCAAACCCGGCCGCAATACCAAAATACTCCACTGAGAAGCTGAGCTTCTCTCCCGGTCTAAAAGCTTGATTCGGCCGGTCGGGAAAGCGCGGCTTATCCTTGGCACTGGAATCGGCCGGTTTTAGCTTAACGGATTTTTTCGGTTTATCGGTCCGGCCTTTCAGCCCGGGAGTAGTCCGCCCTCCCTGATCCAGCACCAGTACCTGTCCAGGATGGATGAGATCCGGATTAGCGATCCGGTTTTGTGCTGCAATCCGGTTATACCACTCACCCCGGCCCCAAAGCCGTCGGCTGATCCGCCAGAGTGAATCTCCGGGCAGCACTACATAAGTAGTTTTTTCTTCGGCAACCGGGGAAGTTGAAGCCGTACCCGGGTCCGGTGATGCCATAACTTTCATGGCCGGAACCGGCGTGATTTTTATAATCCTGAATTCCCCTCGCCCGGTAGCGCAGCCGGATAATAAAATAACCAGCCCTAATACCCAGCCTAATTTCAGATATTGCATTTTACGTTCCCTGTCCTAATTATTTTCTGTTGTGGAAAACCAAGCCTGCCGGACTAAGGTACAAAAGCAGGTTTTAAGCATTCTTCCCCCTTTTTAAAAAGGGGGGGATAATATTTCTACAGACTCCAATATTGTTTCGGAAGTATGATTTTCATACCTTGGTATTCCTTTAAAACCAGCAAATCCTTGTCGCCGGTTATTAGAAATTCGATTCCATTTGCCAAGGCATCAGCCAATATTTGGTTATCGTCGGAATCCCGGCAGATTTTTTTTACTATACCGGCGGTCTTTCCCTTAATAAAATACTTTTTCATTATAGAAAGCGTTGCTTGACGAATACTGTCTGAAAAGGAATATTTTGAAAGCAAAACCTCTTTTATTTCTTTCAGTAAATATTCGGTATAATAAACTTCATGTTTATAAATAGCATCCTTTATAACCTCAAACGAATATCCCCGGGTAATAGAACCTGAAATGATAACATTAGTATCAAAGAAAAGTTTCATGATATCTCATCAAATATCCGGTCCTCGGTTAAAGTCACTCCCTTGGCAGCTAATTCACTTATGGCTTTGTCTCGCAGGGCGGTAAAATCCCTTACAAAAAAGTGCTGTTTAAGGGACCTTCTTATTATCTCGCTCCGGGAAGTATGTTCCGTTTTCGCTTCGGCAGCAAGCTTTTTCAGCAAGCTGTCGGTTAAACTGATAGCAACCACATTTCTCATTTTCAACACCTCCTGTATTAAATTGTAATACAGAGTGTAAAATTTATCAACTTAATACTTTTCGGTAGTTCAGACAGTAATTATCTTTGAGTCTTCTCATAGTCGTCATTCCGGCTTATTCATCCACCCCCTCTTCTTTAATACCCCCCCTTTTCCCTGGACAAAAGCATCCAGGACAGGCAGGACTGGCAAAAAGGGGGGCAGGGGGGATTTTTAATTACAAACCCGCATAAATCCTTGCCATTACTCCGGATACATTTTTAAATACTTCTCTATCCGAGAATCTCAAAATCACAAGCCCTTGTTCTTGCAAGGTTTTATCTCTTTCCTCATCCCTCGTTTTTCCAGCTTCACTATAATGCTGGCCGCCGTCAATTTCAATTACCAGCTTGGCTTCGGGGCAATAAAAATCAACGATATAATTACCTATGATTTTTCGTCTATAAAATTGCTTGTTTTTAAGTTGTTTACACCTTAGCCGCGCCCAGATATGCTTTTCAGCCTCTGTCAGGTTTGTTCTGAGTTCACGCGAATATTTTTTGAAGTTTTTGTTGTAATCCAACATGGGTTTTATTAAATCCCCCCTCGCCCCTTGTGCCCTAGGTGGACTTTTTCAAGGAGAGGAATACTGTGGTATAATTTTATGCCGCAAAATATGCAGATCACTCAACTTTAACAAGTTTATAAAATTCCCCTTCCCTCCCCCCTTTTTAAAGGGGGGTAAAACAAAATGTGTTCCTGGTTGGTTAAATTTTCACAAAGCGTAATATAACCCATTTACCCTGCCAGTGAGCTCTTTTTTTCTTTTTAACTATTTCAATTTAGATTCCAAGGTTTAATGGTCTGCTAGTACTGTTTTTTTACTAATCGCCATTATTATTTAAATAAATCAGATACACCCTGACAACCTAATTCCGTCAATTTATCACCCACCTCACGCAGTTCTTGCTGTGGCGCCTTTGAACTCCTAAGCGTTTGTACCATTTCTTTCACTGTATCGCAATGAAGAAAATTCTGGCAAGCATTTGAAAGAGTATGGTTGAGCAATCGTGTCAGCGCTATCGGGTGTTTTTCTGCGAACTTTTTTGCTATAAGCTCGTGGTAAAACCTCGTATACTCAAGACGAGGCGCAGGCATGACGCAAATTTCTTCCACTACTTCTGAAAAAACCGGTTCAAGTGGAATTACCCAGCGTATCATTTGCTCTTTTTCTTCCTCATTAAGCGGCTGGGGATTGCCTGCGTTACGCTGCGACCAATACTCAGACATCCAACGCTGCCACAGCTCTTTTACCGACACCTCCTTGACAGGAAGTTGTTGACCTACACTCCCAGCCCAACTAGCCCGATCTTTAGGATCAGCCTGTGATATGAATTTTTTCAGCCACCCATGCTCCACAGGATTAATCGGACTATAAACCGCAATAACTGCAAGATGAACACAAAACTGTTCACGTATTCTTTTTGGTTCGTTTGATATCTTCAAAAAGGTTTGTTCATAAAGCGGCAATAAGTCGGCGAGAAATTCCTCATTCAATCTTCCACAAAAAACATACCCATGTCAGGCCTGCTGAGCTTGTTTCACATTCTTTGACCAATCAAATAAGGGTATTATCCTTTCTCGCGTCCAGCCGGGTGCATATCCAAACAAAAAGTGTGTTTGGCTTGCCAGTACAACACGTCCCATTTGCGCGGCATAAGATTCATTGGTAATGATTTTTGTAAAACGATCCAGATATTCCTGTGGAAGGCCGCTCCAATCAGCGCCTGCCTCTTGCCGCCGCTTTGAGAGCGCATATAACCAAAAGTTCGCCAACTTTCCGCCAGGATGATTGATGGCTTTGGTTAACCACTCCTGATCCGGCGTTTCTGTTTCAGCAATGCCATGCTTAGAGAAACCATCCCACAATTGGTCAACCAGTCTTTCAGCCATTTCCAAACAGGCTAATGGTAATCCAGCTTCCTCTTTGCCAATGCCATTTACTAACAAGTCCGCGATCAGACCTGAAAAGGCGTGGAGTTGAACACATTCATTAAGCAGAGCCAGCACTTGCTTCCATTCTGTTTCTGACAAGTCCCCAGCCTGCCAACCTCTGAATAGGCTTTCCCAGAGATCAATTTTCCACTTTTCTTTTTCCCGCAGCGCTACTACTAATTGCCAACTCCACGAGAAATCTTGGGCTGCTCTGTCAATTACAGCCAGAAAATCATTCCTGTTATTATATGTATCCGTGGCTATTGAGGTTTCCCCTTGATATGTGAGCATGAAGTCTATCTCTTTACGGGGATTCGTGGCAATTAATGCCTTCAGGCTGATTGGACTTGGCCCCCCCGTAAAAACCGAGACCGACGACCGGATGTAAGGATCAGGATATCTACTCGGCTTGAAATCAGGATGCGCCTCCTGCATAGCTTTTAAATTACTCGCAGCCAGATTGCATTCAGGCGCTATTTTGGCCAGCCAGTCAAGTAAATTGTATACTGCATAGGCGGGATTATTAAAAACCTCCTGTGGGCCGCGTTTAACTTGTTCTATAAGATGCCAACGGACTTGTTCTGTAGCCTTAGGATAAGCATTATCAAAAAGACGATAAATTTCGTGTTTCAGGCCATAAGTGTATATCCAGTTTTGCTTTAAAACCCAGCCGATCTTTTCATCCGGATTCATTTTTTGGTTTTCCGTTATAGCGTGAATGGCAAGCCTTTTCAGAAGCATCACATTTGACCTGCTCCAGGCCTCGATCACGGTATTAGCTCGTTCCGGCACATGCCTAAGCATCCATTCTATTGTTTCCCGGAAAGCATCAATAATTATATCCATTCCCCCGGAATTACGATCCTGCTCATGCGGTTCTATTGCTGAGCGATCACTACTAATCAGGTCATAGTTCTCAGCCGCCTTGTCCCAAGCGCAAAACAATTGATGGCTTTGAGTCAATTGACTCGTCAAGATTTGTTCTACTTGGGCATAAAAATCATCAAGATGGGGTTTAAATATCTTCTGCCACGCCTCTCTTAACGAATATTCCTCTCCTTCAAAAACAATTTCAGCATCTATTAGTCCAGATTTTTCGCCCTTTTTTAAAAAATGATTGAACGAAGGTGCGAGTTTCAAGCGCGGCCTGGTCAGGTATTCAAACAATAAAATAGCTGTATTACGGTCCTCAGGATATCGGCATTCACTAATTAGGTGGTTTAACCATGCTTTGTGCCAATGCGGCTGCACACTGCTTATTAAAACCGTTACCCATTTGGCAAGTGTTTTAGCATCCGGCCGCGGGTCACAAGAAGACAGCTTATGCGCAATTATTTGCCATAAAATAGAATTAAGCCTCTGTCCTTGGCGTCGAACCAATGCCAAAGACTCATCTGCATGCTGACAGATAAAATGTCCGGCAAACCAGCTGGCTATAATTTCATCAGTCTCATTATACTCGTCACTGGGCTGAAATAATTTTTCAAAGGCATTTTTAGCTTCAATCCAATGCAGCCAGGCTGGATCACGGGCATAACGCGCGAAAAAACGCACCTTTACTTTACTTTTCAGGGCATCTGCAATTTTATCCAACGTTTCAGTATCTATCGGCGGAGGCAATTCAACTATTTCCCTGATTTCCCTTTCCTGATCCATTGCGCCCATCCTGGCGCGCTCTGCCCAAGCAGCTACTGCTTCATCCAGCGTACTGTGTTTGTTCGGCTCATTTTTCATTGGATATGTTAAAGGAGTAATTCCCAAAAATTCCCAATCTTTATTTTTGCCTTCTTCAGTTAAGGCATAACGAGAAGAATCGCCTGGAACTAAGCCGCGTGCTAAATAGCGCATATCCGTATCATTATGACTGTAGCCTATGAAGAGAACCACATACTCTTTCTGTTCAAACATATCCACCAAAAACCGGGTTGCCCAGCCCTGGGTTAAATAGGCGCGGCCAAAGTCGCTATCTGTAAAAATAAGCTGTTTCGGGTCTTTTTTATCTACCGAACCGTGTAAATAAACAACCCCATTAAATTCATGACCAAGCGGCAAGGCGGGCGCACAATAAATATCCACCTCATCCTGAAAGCGCTCCTTAACAATTGTTGAGAAATGCCGGTCCGCATTCGTTGTCACAATACGTATTTTGTCCGGGCAATCAAAAAGATCAACTATTGATTTATGCAATGAGGTGGGCTTTGAATCGGGTTTCCCTAGTATTTCCTTGATTTGCTGATGAACCGGTATGTTTTTTTCTCTTTCCAGGCGGCCCAAAATTATATCAGACGGCTCATCTTTTTTCGTGTTTAGTACATGTTCAGCCATTTGCTCTGCTAATTCCTTAAAACCAGGCAGCTTGGAAGGCGGTCCCATGGATACGCCGGCACCCGCAAAGATGACCAAATTTCCCTCTTCGCGTGCATTGATTATCTCTAGCGGGAAATCTATATCTTTTATCCGCAAATAAATTCACCTCATTTACATCAGATGCTTTTTGACAAACTGTTATATTCAAACTACTGTAAAATCCCCCCTCGCCCCCCTTTTTGAAAAAGGGGGGTATTAAAAATCCCCGTAAAAACACTCTCCCTTACCCTATTTCCCCACCAGTTCCTTTACCTTTTCCGCAACTTGCATGGGTTTTATCCCGCTAAGCCCCGCGTATTCT
>DAOVYW010000162.1 GCA_030635415.1 Candidatus Firestoneibacteriota bacterium | reverse complement strand
CTGGGACCGCCGCCATTCAACCATTTTCGTATTTTCTTTAAATCCTATGAGCCGCGGCAAAATATTAGAGTGAGGATATTTAATTTACAGAATCGAATGATTAAAGAATTAGTAGTGCGAAACCTGGGGAATCAGTATTTGGCGGAATGGGATTGTCGGGATAAAAGCAATCGCATTAAACAAGGAATTTATTTTTACCAAATTGAAACCAGCGGCAAAGCCTATAATGGAACCTTTGTGTTGGGAATGTAAGACTTGAATGCTTCTAATTCGCGGTAATTCGGGACAAATGGTTGAATATACCTGACATAATTTATTGCACCATAATGCCAAATCATTTCCACGGGATTATTAAAATCGGTTTAAATTCCGGGTCGGGTTTGGAACCTATGGCAAGGGCAGGTTTTTCAGGATCAACTAACTAAATAAAAATCCGCAAAAGAATATATCCCACACCCAGCAAGCCGTAGATAATTGCCAGCACTTTCAAATGCCACGCCCAGGTAAAGTATTTTTCTTCCTCCGTTTTGGGTACTAACGATGGCGGCATTTTCCGGGACATAATAAACTCAGGTTAAATTTGCCAGCTGAAATTTTTCATGAATGGCGCGGACCGCATCCTCCACCCGGTCCTCAGCCACAATACACGAAATTTTTATTTCCGAGGTTGATATCATTTGAATATTAACCCCTTTTTCAGCCAAAGCTTCAAACATGGCCGCGGCTACGCCGGAATGACTGCGCATGCCTACCCCGACTACGCTGACTTTGCCGACATGCTCATCCGCTTCAAAACCCTTGGCGCCTATCTCCCGGACCAGTTTTTCCACCGCCTTTTTGGCCCGGCTCAGATCATCCTGCGATATGGTGAAGGAAATATTCGTGGTACCTTCTTCCGAGATATCCTGGACGATTACATCTATGTTTAATGCCTCGGCCGCCAAACGGCTGAATATCTTGGCGGCGATTCCCGGCTGGTCGGGAACCCAAAGAATGGTTAGTTTTGCTTCTTTTTTGGTATGGGTCACCCCGGATACTACAACCCCTTCCATCTGCTTTACCTCCTCTGAAATCAGTGTGCCGGATTCGGTTTTGGTGCTGGATCTCACATGCAAAATGATCTTATTTTTTTTAGCGAACTCTACACAGCGATTATACAATACTTGCGCGCCCAGGCTGGCCATCTCAAGCATCTCATCATAAGCCAAACGTGAAAGCCGGACCGCCTCCGGTACAACCCGGGGATCAGCCGTATAAACTCCGTCTACATCTTTAAAGAACTCGCAAATACCCGCCGACAGCGCCGTGGCCAGGGCTACGGCCGTCAGATCCGACCCTCCCCGTCCCAAGGTGGTAATTTCTTCGCTCTCGGTCTCTCCCTGAAAACCAGCCACAATCACAACTTTGCCTAAATGCAGCGCGGTTTTGATCTTCTCGCCGCCCATTTTTACAATGCGTGCCTTGGTGTGCGCGTCATCAGTAACAATACCCACCTGGGGACCGGTAAACGAAATCGCATCACAGCCCAGAGACTTCAACGCAATACCCATCAACGCAATAGATTGCTGTTCGCCGGTGGCCAGCAGCATATCCATCTCGCGTTCATCCGGCTCATCCGTAATGGCCCGGGCCTGGGCAATCAACGCGTCGGTCATATCTCCGGGCGCGGAAACTACTACTACTACATCACGGCCCTGGGCTCTGGTCTCTACGATCCGCCGGGCTACACCTTTCATCAAGTCCGGCGTTGCCAGCGTAGCGCCGCCGAATTTCATAACCGTTAAATTATCAGTCATTAATATAATTCCGGCCAATTTCCGGTGATTAAAACTTCCATCAGCCGCCAGGCTTCCTCGATATGCAACCCTGCGGCCCGGGCTTGTTCTTCATCATAGCCGTCCGGGGAAATTTTTAGCGCAGGGCTTTTCTCTTGCCCGGCCTCCGGCTGATAAATAATAAAAGGAACCGATTCATCAACATGCGTACGGACATCCAGCGGTGTGGGATGGTCCGGCATCACTAAAATCCTATAGTCTTTCCGGCCTTCCAGCCCTTTTAAAATAGTCCCGACTACTTTTTCATCAAAATCCTCAATCGCTTTTACCTTGCCCGGCACATCACCGTTGTGGCCACACTCGTCCGGAGCTTCCACATGCACAAAAACCAGGTCCTGCTTCTTCAAAACCTTCAAAGCCGCTTCCGCCTTGCCCTGATAATTGGTATCCAGATAACCGGTGGCTCCGGGAACTTTGATCGATGAAAGACCGGCATAAATTCCCAGTCCCTTGATTAAATCCACGGCCGAAATTACGCTGCCCGTGATATTAAAGCGTTCCGTAAGCGTAGGCATCTCCGGTTTATTCCCCTGTCCCCACAGCCATATCATATTAGCCGGCGGCAGGCCGGACCGGCGGCGTTCCCGGTTTACCTCGTGTCCGTCCAATAGCAGGCGGGAATCCTCCATCAGACGGATCAGTTCCTTATGACCGGCGCCTTTAGGCCAATAAGCGGAAATTTCCCGGCCGCTAATGTCATGCGGCGGAGTACATTGGACCTTTAACGGACCTCCCTGCCAAACCATTAAGTGACGATAGCTGTTGCCCAGGTAAAAATTGATTTTTTTATTCCCCAGTTTTTGTCCCATCATCTTGATTAAAGGTTCCGCTTCCGGAGTGGGCAGGTGGCCGGAGGAATAATCCTCCATGACATTATTTTTAACGTAAACCAGGTTGCAGCGAAAAGCGACATCCTTAGGTCCCAAATCCACCCCAATATTAGCGGCTTCCAGGGGCGCCCGGCCGGAATAGTATTTTTTGGGGTCATAACCCATTACCGCCAGATTCGCAACGTCCGATCCCAGAGGATAACCCGGAACCAGAGTATGCGCCGTGCCTAATGTGCCATGCTTAGCCAGAAAATCCAGATTCGGAGTCCGGGCGGCTTGCAAAGGTGTGCGTTGGTCCAATTCGGGATGAGGATGATCAGACATCCCATCCCCTACCAGTAATAAATACTTCATGCTATCGCTTCCTGCGGGAAGAATTTTTCATTCCCATTATTTTAAGCACAGCCCCGACATCGGCTGGGCAAGTCCGGGGCTTGGCCGATTCCGCTACCGCGCGGTCCGGATCTTTCAGTCCGTGCCCGGTTAAAACACATACTGTCACTGCTTCGTTCAGAGCCTCCCGCTTGAAAAAGCCGGAGGCAGCCAGTTTCATAAAACCCGCTACCGAAGCCGCGGAAGCCGGCTCGCAAAAAACACCTTCCACCTCACCTAAATGGCGGTAGGCGGCTATGATTTGCCGGTCGGTTACCATGCCGATCATTCCCTTTGATTCATCCCGCGCTTCCTCGGCCTTTTTCCATGAAGCCGGATTACCGATACGAATTGCGGTGGCTAATGTTTTGGGATTTTTAATGGGATATCCTTTTACAATGGGAGCGGATTGCGCGGCCTGCCATCCCATCATACGCGGCAGGCGGGAAAGGCGTCCGGAACGTTTATATTCTTTATACCCCTTCCAGTAAGCCGTAATATTTCCGGCATTTCCAACTGGAATAAAATGAAAATTCGGAGAGCGTCCCAATTGATCCACAATTTCAAACGCCCCGGTTTTTTGCCCCTCAATCCTATGCGGATTTATTGAATTTACAAGAGTTATATTGTTTGTCTCGGATATTTCCTTAACTATTTCCAGAGCTTGATCAAAATTACCATCAACCGCAATAACTTTTGCTCCATGCATCATGGCCTGGGCCAGCTTTCCCAGAGCAATTGCTCCTTTCGGCAGGATTACAAAACAGGTCAACCCGGCCTTAGCCGAGTAAGCTGCCGCAGAAGCTGAAGTGTTCCCGGTCGAAGCGCAGATAACCGCCCTGGCCCCGGTTTCTTTGGCTTTAGAAATGGCCATGGTCATTCCCCGGTCTTTAAAAGAACCCGTAGGATTTGCGCCTTCATATTTTAAAAACACTTCCATGCGCGTCCCTGCCAGCTGGGATAGGGAAGGAGCAGGTAAAAGCGGGGTATTGCCTTCCTGTAGCGTAATTACCGGAGTAGCTCCGGTAACGGCCAAATACCGGCGATAATTTGCGATAACACCTTTATTATTCATCAAACTTTTCAACCCTTATCATCAGAGTAGGCTGCATTACAAAGGGCATCCGGTCCACTGCTTCCAAGGCCTTTCGAACATTTTTCTCGCGTGCTTCATATGTCATTATTACCACGGGAACCATATTACCCTGATGCCGGGCCTTTTGAATTACCGAGGCAATGGAAATCCCCTGCTCTCCCAGCATCCCGGCGATTTTGGCAATTACCCCCACTTCATCTTTAACATTAAATCTTAAGTAATACTCGGAGATTAATTCTCCCACCGGCTCAATCTTCAAATCACCGGTATTTTTTTGAGGATGGTAATATACCGACGGCACTTTTCCGGCCGCCCCCATGTGAATGCTGCGGGCGATAAAAATGATGTCCGAGACTACGGCTGAAGCGGTAGGCATTTCGCCTGCTCCCTTCCCATAAAACATAGTGGCGCCTACCGAGTCTCCCACTACGTAAATCCCATTATAAACGCCATGGACCGAAGCCAGAAGATGCTCCGCCGGAATGAGCGTGGGATGAACGCGTACTTGAATACTTCCCTCCGGGGTTTGCTTGGCTATGCCCAGCAGTTTGATCTGTTGGTCAAATTCCTCCCGCGCATAAAGTATGTCCTGGTCGGTTATCCGGGTAATCCCCTCAACGTAAACGTCCTGCGGTTCCACTCTTTTCCCTAAAGCCAAAGAGGCGAGAATCACCAATTTGTGCTTGGTGTCCCCGCCCTCCACATCCAAAGCGGGATCGGCTTCGGCATACCCTTTTTCCTGCGCCTGAGCCAAAGTGCTGGTATAATCCCGGCCCCGTCCCATTTCCGTAAGGATATAATTGGCAGTTCCATTTATAATGCCGTAAATAGCCTGGATGCGATTAGCAGCCAAACCTTCATTAAGTCCCTGTACTACCGGAATCCCGCCGCCGACCGAGGCTTCAAAATATATCTCTTGGGAGAATTTTCTAGCCGTGCTGTGAATTTCATCCCAATGCTCGGCCAACAGCGCCTTGTTGGCCGTAACCACATGTTTTCCGGCCTGGAGAGCTTGCAGAATAAACGTTTTAGCCGGCTCTATCCCGCCGATCAACTCGACTATAATCTGGATATCCGGATCGTTGATAACTTCCTCCGCCTTGGTGGTCAAGCGGCCGGAATCCATTTTAATTCCACGGTCTCTTTTCAAATCAAGATCCGCAATTTTCTTTATAAACAGAGGAATACCTGTCCGCTGGGCCAGTAAATCAGCATTCTGCTGAAAAATCTTGGTTACCCCGGTTCCAACAGTTCCCCAACCGAGCAGACCTACGTTGATCTGTTGATCCATACCTTAATCTCCTTTTAACACTAAATATACCATGGCATTATACCTACATCATCTTCCCTGTCAAGGGCCAAGTAGAACCCTGGTTTATAGATATCATTTATAAAAAGCAACACAGCAGTTAATCATCCCAGCTAAGAAAGCTCATGAGTTAAGATATGCCGCCAGGGGAATGTAGGGGCGTTTAATTAAACGCCCCTACACAAACCATATACTT
>DAOVYW010000088.1 GCA_030635415.1 Candidatus Firestoneibacteriota bacterium | reverse complement strand
GTCATCAACTTTCCCCGCCACCGCAGCCTCGGTCAGAACCCGGGTGGTTTCCTGGAATGAAGCCGCGGAAATAAAGCTCTCGGTTCCCAAGCTCGCCTTGGTAATTCCCAGTAATATCGGACGGGCCGTAGCTGGTCTTCCGCCGGCTTTGACTACCCGCTCATTTTCATCGCGAAAAGCCAGGCGATCGACTTGCGTGCCGACCAGAAACCCGGTATCTCCGGCATCCTCGATCATGATTTTCCGCAAAAGCTGACGTACGATCACTTCAATGTGCTTGTCATTAATGGAAACACCCTGCAAGCGGTAAACTTCCTGCACTTTGTTGACCAGATATTCCTGGACTTCATTTTCACCCTTAATTTCCAGGATATCATGAGGATTGACCGTTCCGTCGGTTAATGGCTCTCCGGCTTGAACGCGATCGCCGTCACGCACGTTGAGATGACGTCCCTGGGGTATGAGATATTCCTTTTCTATGCCGACGGCTTCGTAGGTAACTGATATCTTGCGCATACCTCTCACCATACCACCAAAATGCACTATCCCGTCAATTTCACTGATAATCGCGGCTCCTTTAGGTTTGCGGGCCTCAAATAGTTCGGCCACGCGAGGCAGACCTCCGGTAATATCGCGCGTCTTGGATATTTCACGGGGAATTTTAGCCAAAATATCACCGGACTTGATCGCAGCGCCGTCATCCACTGTGAAGTAAGCGCCCGTCGGAATAGCGTAATTCGCCAGAATATTTTGATTTTTATCCCGGATAATAATCTGGGGATGCAGATCTTCTTCTTTATGTTCGATAATTACCCGGCCAATAAGCCCGGTAGTCTCATCAGTTTGTTCCTTCATGGTTTTTCCTTCTATGATATCTTCGAACTGAACCTGTCCTGAAACCTCGGTGAAGATCGGCACATTGTATAAATCCCAGAGAGCGACAACCTCGTTCTTCTTCACCTGGCTCCCGTCATGCACTTTGAGGATACTTCCATAGGGCAAGGGATAGAGTTCTCGTTCTGTTCCCCGTTCGTCGTAAATCCCCACCTCGGCGTTGCGGTTAAGCACCAGCAAATCGCCTTCTGGATTTGCAATAGTACGGGCATTGTGAAAACGGATGATACCATCATTTTTCACCTCGATCTTTGAAACCTCCAGCACGCGGCTGGCAGTCCCGCCGATATGGAATGTCCTTAGGGTCAACTGCGTGCCGGGCTCACCAATGGACTGGGCCGCAATAATACCCACCGCCTCGCCGACATCAACATTCCGTCCGGTGGATAGATTTCGTCCATAACATTTAACGCAAACACCCCTCCGGCTTTCACAGGTTAGCACCGAGCGGATTCGGATTTTTTCCACCACCGCGTTTTCTATTTTATCAGCGATTTCATCGGTGATTTCCTGGCCGGCGCGCACCAGCACCTCATCCGAAAAAAGATCCACTACGTTGTCCAGGGCCACCCTGCCCACAATGCGGTCTTGGAGTGATTCGATTATTTCCGATCCTTCACGGATGGCACCCAGGGTAATGCCGTTCAGCGTCCCGCAATCTTCCTCGGAAATGATGACATCCTGGGCCACATCCACCAGGCGCCGCGTTAAGTAACCGGCGTCCGCGGTTTTCAAAGCCGTATCCGCCAACCCTTTGCGGGCCCCATGCGTGGAAATAAAATATTCCAACACGGTCAGCCCCTCCCGGAAATTGGCGATAATCGGCGACTCGATAATTTCCCCGACCTGCCCGGTAATTTTTTGCTGCGGCTTGGCCATCAGCCCCCGCATGCCGGCCAACTGCCGGATCTGCATCTTGGATCCCCGGGCGCCGGAATCGGCCATCATATATATCGGATTAAAACCGTCACGATCGTCCCGCAATCCGTCCATCATAACTTCAGCGATGTTGTCCGTAGTGTGGGTCCAAATGTCGATGACTTTATTGTACCGTTCACCGTCCGTAATCACGCCTTGTTGGTACTGGCGTTCAATCGCCGCCACTTCCTTCTTGGCCTGATTGATCATTCCGGTCTTTTCCTTCGGAATCAGCATATCATCAATGGCCACTGTAATCCCGGCCCGGGTGGCGAATTCAAACCCGATCGCTTTCATTTTATCCAGCATAATAACAGTCTCGTAAGTTCCTAATTTCTTAATGCATTTAGCTACCAGATTTGTCAATTCTTTCTTGTTAAGGGTTTTGTCAACATACCACAATGGACGCGGAATTACTTCCAGGTTAAAATAAACGCGTCCGGCCGTGGTTTCGATGCGCTTTCCGTCAATTCTTATCTGAATCCAGTCATGATAGGAAATCATATTGCTGTCCAGGGCAACCAGCACTTCTTCGGGAGAAGAATACACCCGAACCCTGCCGTCCCCACCACGGCGGGGACCCTCCTTGGTGAGATAATAACATCCCAGTACAATATCCTGGGAAGGCACCAGGATGGGACGGCCGCTGGAACTGGAATTGATATTGTTGGTCGCCAGCATTAAGACCCGGGCCTCCAACTGGGCCGCGGACGAGAGAGGAATATGCACCGCCATTTGGTCGCCGTCAAAATCCGCGTTAAAAGCCGCACACACCAAAGGATGAATGCGAATAGCCTTGCCTTCCACCAGAACCGGCAGGAAGGCCTGAATTCCCTGGCGGTGCAACGTGGGCGCGCGGTTTAGAAGTACGGGGTGGTCTTCCAAAACCTCCTCCAGAATATCCCAAACCTCGGGTTTGACGCGCTCCACCATTTTCTTGGCACTCTTTATAGTATGGACGTAACCCCGCTCTTCCAGCTTCTTAATAATAAAGGGCTTGAAAAGTTCCAGCGCCATTTTTTTTGGCAACCCGCACTGCCATAACTTCAGTTCCGGACCTACCACGATCACCGAGCGCCCCGAATAATCTACTCGTTTTCCCAGTAGATTTTGACGGAAACGCCCTTGTTTCCCTTTGAGCATATCGGAAAGAGATTTCAAGGGACGGTTGCCAGGACCCTTTACTGCATGCCCACGGCGGCCGTTGTCAAAAAGATCATCCACTGCTTCCTGTAGCATGCGTTTTTCGTTCCTAACGATAACATCCGGGGCCTTTAAGTCCATAAGTTTTTTCAGACGGTTATTACGGTTAATAACCCGCCGATAGAGATCGTTTAAATCCGAGGTGGCAAAACGGCCGCCATCCAGGGGCACCAAAGGGCGCAATTCCGGTGGAATGACGGGAATTACGTCCATTATCATCCACTCCGGCTTATTTCCGGACTTACGGAAAGACTCCACCACTTTAAGCCGCTTCACAACATCCTTGCGCTTCTGTACCGAGTTGGTTTCCAACTCCTTATAAAGCGTCACGGTTATCTCGTCCAGGTCTATCTCCCGGAGCAGGTCCCGTATAGCCGCAGCACCCATCTTGGCCTTAAAAGCCTGGCCGTATTGTTCCCGGTACTTACGGTAATCTTCGTCATTCAAGAGAAGCCGCTTGGCCAAGGGGGTGTCGCCGGGATCAGTAACAATATAGGCCTCATAATAAATTACTTTTTCCAATGCCCGCGATCCGATACTGAGCAGGTAGGCTATCCGGGAAGGAACCCCTTTAAAATACCAGATATGAGTTACCGGCGCCACCAGTTCAATGTGGGCCAAACGTTCCCGCCGCACTTTGTACTGGGTTACCTCTACGCCGCAACGGTCACAAATCACTCCCTTATAACGAATACGTTTATACTTTCCGCAAGAACACTCCCAGTCCTTAATCGGTCCAAAAATCCGTTCGCAAAAAAGTCCGTCGCGTTCGGGTTTAAACGTACGGTAGTTAATGGTCTCCGCCTTCTTAACCTCTCCCCGTGACCAATTACGGATAACTTCCGGTGAGGAGAGCGATATCCGGATGGCATTAAACATCCCGGCCGCCCGCGTTTCATGGTATTCCCGTTCCTTCTCCCTCTCACGTTGGAGTACGGTTATTTTTTCTTCAAAGCCGCCCTCTACTCTCATACTTCCTCCTTGGCAACCTTGTTGCGCTTCCTGGATTTAAAACTCTCTTCCTCGGTTGGGTCCTCATTGTCGCCGGCTTCCGGCAAAGACTTCTTAAGCAGTTCGATATTAAGGCCCAAACTTTGCAATTCCTTGACCAGCACATTGAAGGATTCCGGCACGCAAGCGGCCGGCGAATTCTTGCCTTTGACAATCGCTTCGTAGATTTTAGTTCTCCCGGCCGCGTCATCCGATTTCACGGTCAGCAGCTCCTGTAGCGTCTCCGCCGCGCCGTACGCCTCCAGGGCCCAGACCTCCATTTCTCCAAAACGCTGACCGCCGAACTGGGCTTTACCTCCCAGCGGCTGCTGGGTTATAAGCGAATAGGGCCCGATCGAACGGGCATGAATTTTATCATCTACCAGATGGGCCAATTTAAGCATGTATATGTATCCCACCGTGATTTCGTGGTCAAACGCCTTCCCCGTGCGGCCGTCGTAAAGTAGGATTTTCCCACTCTCGGGCAACTTCGCCTCCCGTAATGCGGCCTTAATCTGTTCCTGGCTGGCACCGTCAAATACCGGGGTAGCTATATGCATATCCAGTTCATGCGCTGCCCAACCCAAATGAGTTTCCAGAATCTGTCCCACATTCATTCTGGAAGGAACCCCCAAGGGATTCAGAATAATATCCACCGGTCGTCCGTTCCCCAGAAAGGGCATGTCCTCTTCCGGCACGATTTTGGAAACCACCCCTTTATTTCCATGACGTCCGGCCATCTTGTCTCCCACTGAAAGCTTCCGTTTTTTGGCAACATAAACCTTAACGAGTTTAATTACCCCGGGCGGCAGCTCGTCACCCTTGCGGATCTTCATGATCATCTTCTCATGTTCCAGGTTGACTTCGTCCTTCATTGCTTCTTGTAACTGCTTGGCTTTGACAATCCGACAAGCCGCATCATCTTTGCAAGCCGCGGCATCACCCTTGCCGCTCTTCTTAATTTCCGCTAAAGTTTCCGCCAGTTTTCGCTCCTTTTCGGCCATTTCTTCTTCGTGGCGCTTATCCATGCGAGCTACCCGGCGCATGCGTTCTTTTTCAATCTTCTTAATACGGTCGAGATCGCGGGCGCGAAGTTTATCATCCCGCTCACGCCGCGAGAATACCTTGATATCTATTACCTTGCCTTCCACTCCGGGTGGAACTTTCAAGGAGGCATCCCGGACATCACCCGATTTCTCTCCAAAAATAGCCCGCAGCAACTTTTCCTCCGGACTTAATTCCGTCTCGCCTTTAGGTGTAACCTTACCGACCAGCACATCGCCTGGTCCTACCTCAGCACCGATCCGGATAACCCCGGAATCATCCAGGTCCTTCAAGGCTTCCTCACCCACGTTGGGAATATCCCGGGTGATTTCCTCCTTGCCTAACTTGGTATCACGGGCCTCCAGTTCAAATTCCTCGATATGAATAGAAGTAAAACGATCCTGCTTCAGCAGACGTTCCGAAACAATTATGGCATCTTCAAAGTTATATCCCTGCCATGGCATAAACGCTACCAGGACATTCTGTCCCAACGCCAGTTCACCATCCCTGGTAGCCGGGCCGTCGGCGATAACTTGGCCGCGTTTAATATGCTGTCCGGGTTTGACAATCGGCTTCTGGTTATTACAGGTGTCCTGGTTGGAACGTTGGTATTTTAGCAGGTTGTAGGTATCCACCTGCAATTGTCCGGTTTTCCGGTCCTCCCAGGAAACGATAATTTTATCCGAATTTACTTTCTCAACGTTTCCCTCGTGCTTGGCACTTACCATTACGCCCGAATCATAAGCCGCCTTAGCCTCCATGCCGGTTCCCACCAGCGGAGCCGCTGTCCTGAGCAGGGGCACAGCCTGGCGCTGCATGTTTGAACCCATCAGGGCGCGGTTGGCGTCATCATGTTCTAAAAACGGGATAAGCGCGGTCGCTACTGAAACCAACTGTTTGGGCGAAAGATCCATGAGGTTTACTTCTTTTGAATTGACCAGTGGAAAATCACCTCTAAAACGGGCCGCGATAGGCCCGACCAGATCTCCCTTTTCGTCTATTATAGCATTGGCCTGGGCTATCACGTACTCGTCTTCCTCATTCGCTACCAGATAGATAATTTCATCGGTTACTCTTCCATCCTTTACTTTGCGGTAGGGCGTCTCGATAAACCCAAACTCATTCACCCGCGCAAAAGTAGCCAGGGAAGAAATCAAGCCGATATTCGGACCTTCCGGCGTTTCAATCGGGCAGACCCGGCCATAATGCGTATGATGCACATCCCGCACTTCAAAACCGGCCCGCTCGCGATTCAATCCTCCCGGACCCAGGGCTGAGAGACGCCGCTTATGGGTCAACTCGGCCAAAGGATTTGTCTGATCCATAAACTGAGAAAGCTGGGAGGAACCGAAAAATTCTTTTACTGCGGCAGCTACCGGCTTGGCATTTATCAGGTTGCTGGGCATGCAGGCATCAATGTCCAGAATAGACATTCTTTCCTTAACCGCCCGTTCGATACGGGCCAGACCAATCCGGAACTGGTTTTCCAGAAGTTCGCCGGCCGAACGGACCCGCCGGTTTCCCAGATGATCAATATCATCTTTGGCCGCCTCCAGGTTGTTCAACTTTATCAACTCCCGGACGATTTCCACTAAATCTTCCTTCTTTAAAGTACAGTGATCCAAAGGAATATGCAATCCCAAGCGTTTATTAAGTTTATAACGTCCGACTTTCGAAAGATTATAACGTTTCGGATTGAAGAAAAGGCCGTCCAGCAATGCCGAAGCGCTTTCCACGGTCGGAGGATCACCCGGACGCATTTTGCGGTAAATCTCAATAAGCGCCTCATTTTTAGAGCGGGAATTATCTTTCGCCATGGTTTTATGTATCGCCAGTGTCTCGTCCGAGCCCACCACCGCTACCGGGACCTTCCGAATATTAGCCTCCTCCAGTTTCCGCACCAGTTCACCAGTCACCATGGTATTACATTCTGCTATTACTTCTCCGGTGGAAGCGTCAACTGCATCCTCTATTAAAATACGGTTGATAATTTGCTCACCTACCGGCAGAGTTTCGGTCTGGTAGAATAATTTGATGATTTTTTCTTGGGTAGTGTAACCGATGGCCCGCAGGAAAGTAGATATCAGCATCTTGCGTTTCCGATCAATCCGGGCATGCAATAAACCGCTGTTGTCAAACTCTATTTCCATCCAGGAGCCCCAGTATGGTATGATTCGGGCCATCAAAAACCGCCAGCCAACAGACTGGGTCTTGGCTTGGTCCTCATCAAAAACTACGCCGGGGGAACGATGCAGCTGGGAAACAATTACCCGTTCGGCTCCATTAATAACGAAAGTACCCTTAGAGGTCATAAGCGGCAATTCGCAGAAAAAGACCTCTTGTTCCTTGATGTCCTTGATACGCTTGTGTTTAGTATCAGGTTCTTCTTCCCGTACTACCAAACGCAAGGTTACTTTGAGTGCCGCGGAATAGGTCATATCCCTTTCGCGGCATTCTTCTTCGGTATATTTGGGCTCGCCAAAAGTAAATCCGGCGAATTCCATGCTGGAATTATTATTAAAATCATAAATCGGAAAAACGCTTTGAAAAACAGCCTGGACTCCCTGGTTTTTACGATCTTCGGGTAAAACGTTTTTCTGCAGGAAATCATTATACGATTTTTTTTGGATTTCCATAAGATTTGGAATATCCATGATTTCTTGAATATTCCCGTAATAACGGCGTTTTTTCGGGTCTAAATAAGCTTTGGGCATGCGGGTTTCCTCCTGGCCCTTCTTAGGAAAAATGGAATTTTATTTCTAAATTCAATATTATTATAAAGGAAGTTATAAATTAAAAAAGCGAAAGAGTATAATATTATATTCCATGATAGGCTGTCAAGGA
The DNA here is from genome assembly GCA_030635415.1 of Candidatus Firestoneibacteriota bacterium. Classification (GTDB taxonomy): domain Bacteria; phylum Oederibacteriota; class JAAXVQ01; order JAAXVQ01; family JAUVAV01; genus JAUVAV01. The sequence goes on along the minus strand of DAOVYW010000088.1, from coordinate 951 downwards.
AAAAAATGGAAAAATTAAATAATTGAGGAAAACAATTACTCTGAAAGAGTCTTTGCGCGCAGACTGTCCCCTATCTCAGCATATACGCCGCCGCGAGCAGCAGGTTCGTACCCAAAACCACTCCCACATTTGCGCCCAGAGCAGGTGTCATCTTTTCCCGGCAGTCACCATACTTCCAAGCCCGGAAAACCGCCAGTCCGGCCAAGGGCAGGGTCAAGCCGGCCAAAAGCACGGTAATGGGAAAACGCCCTAAAAATATACCCATTGCCAGAAGCAGGTAGCAAGCTGCCAAGACTAGGGTGTATACTCCGGCCGCTCTTTTCCACCCCAGTATAATCACTAAATTTCTGCGCCCGCCTCTGCGATCCGCCTCAACATCCGGAAATTCATTGAGCAAGAGCAGCAAACCCGTAAGGATTCCGGGAGGAATTGAGAGCCAAACCACGCCGGGAGAGAGCATCCCCGCCTGAGCATAATATGTCCCCAGTATCACTAATGTTCCCAGGCAAAGCCCGGCTGCCAGTTCTCCTATCAGCCAACGGGCTAAGTGGGAGGTATAAAAAACTATGGCCATGCCCCCTATTACCATATAAACCATTAAAATCCAGCCAACGGCCCATGTTAAACAAACACCAATCGCAAACGCGGCCAGCAGACTCCCGTAAGCTGCCATTCGTACGGCCCGGAATGAAGTAAGCCCTTTCTGAAGATTCCCACTGCCGCCGGAGAAAGGCGTACGTTTGGTATGAAAATCAATTCCGGTCTGGTAATCCGAAAACTCATTGAAGAGGTTGACCGCCACGTGAGCCAGCACTACTCCCAGCATGGTCCAAAAAAACCGCCAGCCGTTGAATACCTGGTCTTGCCAGGCCGCGGCCCCGCCGAGCAGTACTAACACTATGGCCAGCAATAGAAAGGGCGCTCTTATCTGGGCTGCCCAGATTTTAACTG
>DAOVYW010000108.1 GCA_030635415.1 Candidatus Firestoneibacteriota bacterium | reverse complement strand
TGCTGGTCGATCCCCAGGGCAAGATCGCATATCTGAACGCTCACGGCGCCCAGTATCTGGGAAGGCGGGTTAATGACCTGCTCAATCATCCCTTGAGCGTAGTTAATGACTACATCCTGGATAAGGTTGAGGAACCGGAAATATTGAGGCGGAAATTGGAGCATGCTGAACTAAACCCCACTCGTCCCTCCGTACTGGAATATACTATGACCGCGACAAAACGTCAGGATATTCGTCTGAAATTTTTCCCAGTGCGGGATTTATCCGGAAACTACGCCGGCCGGGGAATAATACTGGAAGACATCACGCATGAACGGGCAGTGGAACGGCTTAAATCCGAGTTTGTTTCAATTGCCAGCCATGAACTGCGAACGCCCATGACCAGCATTCTGGGTTTTTCCGAACTAATGCTGCTTAAAACTCTGCCGGTGGATGTTGTAAAGCGTTATACCACCCAAATCCACAGCGAGGCGGAACGTTTAACCCGTATACTTAACGACATGCTGGATATCAGTTATCTGGAAAGCGGAGAAGGTATTCTGGAAAAGAGACAAATTCGGATTGTGGATTTGGTCAATGAGGTAGTTGAGAATTTTCGAGCGCAGCTTAAGAACCGCCGTGATCTGCAAGTACGCATTAGCGGAGTTTCTCAGATCGTGATGGCGGATCAAGATAAAATAACCCAGGTTTTATGGAACTTGCTTTCCAATGCCGATAAATATTCCGCCAACGGACGGGAAGTATTGATTGATGTTATCGAAAGACGGCAAGCGGATCCGGAATGGGGAATCAATACCGAAGAATTGGATATGATTCTACCGGCCGTAGAGTTGAAAGTGACGGATTTCGGTCAGGGTATCCCTCACGATCAACTTTCCATGATTTTCATTCCGTTTCACCGCGTGGAAACCGAGGTTCATACCATCCGGGGAACCGGATTGGGTTTGGCGATTGTCAAACGTATAGTCGAGGCGCATGGCGGCCGGGTTTGGGCATCCAGCGAACCGGGCAAGCAAACGGTATTTTCCGTGCTTTTGCCGATCGAGCGGACTTAGATCCATAAAGGGGAGAGCAAGCGTGCGACAAGTGTTGACGGCTTTATTAGAGCATAACTTGGAGCCTATGCTGGAGGATATTCTTGCCGAATTCCGCCAACGTTTAAAAAAAAACCGCCATAATTTGGATGTCGAAATAATAAACATCCGGCGTTTCGCCAAGCCTCCCATCAAATTGATTCTTCAGGCTCTGCGCGGCCGGCAACTGAATGAAAAAGAACTGGACCAGGCCTTAACCGACCTGGGCGAACAAGGAGCCCGGCAGGGATATCCGCTCTCTGAAGTGATAGGAATATTCCAATTGGCGCGGGAAGTAATTTACCGCTATATCCGGAAAGCCTACCAAAAGCATCCTGGTATTCCACCCCAGCAGCTGTTGGAATTAGATACTCAAATGTGCCGGCTTTTCAACCGGATTGAATTGGGAGTGGTCAATCCCTATTTGCAATTTAAGGATAATATTATCCTGGCTCAGCAGTCTTTTTTAAAACATAAATTCTCGTCCTTGTTCAAGCTGGTGGAAGCGATTTCTTCTAATCTAAGTATCCGGGAATTCTGTAAAATCCTGCTGGATTATCTCTGCCGGTTTTATAACGTGAAAATATCCGGTATTTTCCTTCTGGACGAACGGGAGAAAGAGCTTTATCCTCAGCATATCACCGGTTTATCCTACCGTTTTAAGAATGAAACTCGTTGGTCAATGCTGCACGGCAGCATCCAGCGCTGCCTGAACGAAGGCCGGGGATTGGCAATTGTTGACACGCCTTTTCGCAGGAAGGATATAAAAATTCCCATGCCGGAGGATAATTCCAAGGAACGCAAGGCCAACCGGTGTCCCGATTCTCCGGAATGCTATTCTCTGTATGCTCCCCTGATCGGACGCCAGGGAACTTATGGTGTGGTTTCCCTTCACGACTTGAAAATGCGCCGTTTTTCCCAGACCGAACTCCAGCAAATAGAAACCCTGGCGCGGATTACCGCCCTGGCTTTGGAAAACGCCAAGTTTTACGAGAACTTAATTCAGGAAAAGGGCAAGCTGGATGCCATTATTAACTCCATGTCTGATGGGCTGATTCTGTTTGATTTTCATGAGGAGATTATTTTCATCAACGAGCAAGCCGCCCGCTATTTGCAAGCTCCGGTTCACGTATTAACCGGATCATCCGCCTCCCTGGTACCCGAACGTCTGCTGGCTAATGCCAAAGATTCCCACGTTCTTCAGGATTCCTACCTTCAGGCCTTGACGAATATTTCGGATCATCCCATATTGGAATTCACTCTATACCGGACCGAGGTTAAGGATATTCGTTTGACTATGTTTCCGGTAAAAGACCGGGAAAATCACTTTATCGGCCGGGGATTAATTATCGAGGATATCAGCCATGCTAAAGCAGTCAACCGCATGAAATCGGAATTTGTCGCGGTCGCCAGCCATAGCATGCGCAGCCCCATGACAAGTATTCTGGGGTTTTCCAGCTTGTTGGTCGAGAGGGAGCTGACGGAATCAACTCAGCGCAAATATCTGAATAATATTTACCGGGAATCCCTGCGATTGACCAATATTTTGAACGATATGCTGGAACTTACCAATTTAGAAGCCGGAAAGATGTCCTTGAAATTAATTGCCGTTGAACCCGGCGAATTGGCCCACTCGGTTGTTAAGGAGGCGGGAATTCAATACCGTCGTGAAATCAAGTTAACCAGCGGAGGAAAACTTCCGCGGCTGATTGCCGATCGGCAGAAACTGCACCAGGTCCTTCATAAACTAATATCCAACGCGGTTAAATATACTACTGGAAAAATCACTCTTTCGGTTAAAAGGGTCACCCGGCCGTATTTTCGGAAAAAGTGGAACCATTCCAATGTTAACCTGAATATTCCCGGGATGTATCCCGCCATAGCCTTCTGCCTGGAAGATGAAGGCAAGGGTGTTCCCGCCGATAAGCTGGAAGAAATTTTCGAGCCTTTTTTTCGCCTGGAACCGGAATACACCAAAGTCCAGGATGGTTCGGGATTAGGGCTTGCCATAATCCGTTACCTAATACACGCCCATGGCGGTAAACTATGGGTTGAATCCAAGCCGGGCCAGGGAAGTGCTTTCACCTTTATTCTTCCTTTGGAATTAACCCGTCCTGCCGGGAAAACCGGAACAATGGTGATGTGAGCGTGAACTTTAAAATTCTCAGAACATGGGGCCGCGCCCGGGCCGGACAATTATCTCTGCCGGATAAACAAATTATAAACACCCCGGTTTTTATGCCGGTCGGTACTCAGGCTACGGTGAAAACCCTGGAAATCCGGGATTTAAATAATCTGGGGGTTAAAATACTACTCAACAACGCGTATCATCTTTATTTAAGACCCGGGATGAAAATAGTGGACGAGGCCGGCGGACTTCACAATTTCATGAATTGGAAAGGCGGGCTTATCACTGATTCGGGCGGATATCAGGTCTTTTCACTTAATAGTTTACGCAGATTAAAGCCGGAAGGAATCCACTTTACATCTCATCTGGACGGCTCCAGCCATCTTTTTACGCCCGAGTCAAATATGATATTACAGCATGCCCTGGGCGCGGATATTATTATGACCCTGGATGTTTGTGCGGCGTATCCTTCACCGGATGATGAGATTAAAAAATCGGTTGAATTAACCACCGACTGGGCCGGACGCTGTTTGGCAAAACATGAAGAGTTAGGCGGGAAGCAAGCTCTTTTCGGTATTATACAAGGGGGCGTGATCCGATCATGCCGTGAAACTTCAACCCGTGAACTTACCGCTATGAATTTTCCCGGATACGGGATCGGTGGTTTGTCGGTGGGAGAGGGGCCGGTACTCATGAATGAAGTCCTGGATATCCTCGACCCTCTTCTTCCCGAAGAAAAACCCCGCTACTTAATGGGAGTTGGAACTCCACAGGATCTTTGGGATGCCGTGGCCCGCGGAGTGGATATGTTTGATTGCGCCATGCCTACCCGGATCGCGCGAAATGGAACTCTATATACTTCTCAGGGCCGCCTGGTAATTAAAAATGCAGCTTATGCCAGAGATTGGTCCCCGCCGGACCCCCGATGCGCATGTCCGCTTTGCTCCAATCACAGCCGCGCCTATTTGCGCCATCTGTTCAAGGCCCGCGAGATTACCGCCTTGAGACTTTCTACTTTACACAACCTGACATTCATGCTAAATTTATCCGATCTTATCAGGAATGCCATTTTATCCGGTGATTTTGAAGAAACCAAGCGGGAATTCATGGATAGATATAAATCCGGAGATGTTCCGGAATAATTGTATAGTAGCCATTTGTTATGATATTGCCGAATTTTGTAGGGGCGTTTAATTAAACGCCCCTACATCCTGTGGATGTCATATATCTCAGTGCAGATGGTTTCATGAGATTAAAAATTCAATAATAGAACTCAAGGAGGGTTTTAAAGTATGGATAATTTAGTTCAATATGCTATGGCCCCTACACCCAATAAGTCCGGTGCTGGAGCAGAAGGCAACAGTCCGGGGGCCGGGTTAATGTCGCTTATGCCTTTGGTACTCATTTTTATATTATTTTACGTACTTTTTATTTTGCCCCAAAGGAAACAACAGAAAAAACACAAGGAAGCCCTTAGTTTACTTAAAAAAGGGGACGAAGTGGTTACTTCCGGTGGTATGTTTGGGACTATCGCGGGATTCAATGAGAGGGAAAACACGGTTTATTTAAAGATGGCCGAGAATGTTAAAATCGAGATACAGCGATCCTCAATATCCGGATTGCGTCAAGCTAATACTCCGGAACAAAAAAAATAAAATTCTCCATTTGAAGATAATACTCTTGTTTTGTAATAATTAGCTGTTGGTTGGAATATTGCCCCAGTTGTAGGGGCGTTTAATTAAACGCCCCTATATTTCGCGGTGGCATAGCAGAGAGATTGCGTACAACCTCTCTATGTGTGCGGGATTGGAAAAAGCATGAAGTGTTCACATGCGGGAAAAAGAAAGAGCCGTGGTTGGTTGACGATTAAATTTAAGCTTCTATCATTAATTTTAGCGGGATGCTTTTCTTTCATCCTTGTCCCTCCCGGTCATGGAACCGGTATGAACGAGGATCAATTTCGCCGGTTTTACTATAATTATTATCAATCACCCAAGCCGCAACTGCTTAAGTCCGCCCTGGAGTATTATTGTCAAACATATAAATCTGATTTATCCGGAAATGAACAACGAATTAATAAGCGGGCTATGGCGCGCTTTTTCGCCGTTCTGGCCGCTGGTCATCCACAGATCTGGCGTGTTGGTGAGAAGATATTCGCCCATGCTTCCTGGAAGCAAAAGGCCGTATTATTGGAAGTATTTAAACGTTCCCAGGATGAACAGCTGAAAAATAATTTATCCGCCTGGGTCCGCGCCGAGCCGAATATTGAAAAAAGAATAAGCATTGAAAAGGCCCTAATAGCTTTAGAAAATCCCCGGGATATTTTGAAAAAGCCTATACGGGACCAGGACCGGTTGGAAGAACAATGGGCTGTTTTTTTTGCCTTGGGAAACACGAGCGTAGTAAATGCCAGTCTGGAATTTTTATCCCCTACCTGCAGTGGACAAATCTGTTCACTTACCTCACCGGGCAAGAAAATCCAGAAAGCTTTGCCCGGAGAACATCGGCTGAGAAAACATATTATCAGCAATCTGGCCAAACGTTCGCGCGCGCATCCTGTTATACGGAAATTACTCTTAGAGCAAGCATTGCGTTCTTCTGAATCCGAAATCCAGCGCATTCTCCTGAATATACTGGTGCCCTTGTTCCTGGGTTTGCAAAATATTGAATCCTCCAAAAGTCTGGCTCCCTTGATAAACCAATTGTGGGATAAAACTCCCGGACGAATCTATTATCAAGGCGCGATAGCTGCTTTAGAACCGCATGCCGGAAGAGCCATGGCCGCTATTAGAAAATTGGAGAGAACCAAAGACGTTAGCGCCGAGCGGCTTCGAGGTTACCAGGCCTATCAGGAAATGCATAGCCGTGAACTGCTTTGGAAGCAGATCCCGGTTCAGCGAAGCGATGAAGAAATACCGCAGCGTTGTTATCAATTTCTGGCGCAGGCCAAAAATCTAAGAACTGTCGAATTTTGGAATATGGAACACCTGCCTATTACTGAGAGCCCGGATGTTTACTTCCATCAGGTAAATATGGCTTTTTCAGGTCCGGATCGGTATTTTTATTCAAATATTCATGCCGGACGGATAGAAACCTGGTTTCTAAAAAATGATAAAGCATACCGTTACGTCAGCCGGAAGGGCGTATGGGTGGAGGTGCTAAATCAAGCCAGCCAGGAGGAGGTAGAGGCCTTAAATGATACCGGGAAAGTCCGGCAATTTCTAGCCCGTGAAACCCCCAAGGTTATCAAACGCTTACAAGGTCCCCAAGGCAAAATAATAAACGTTGTAAAATATGAAAATCCGGAAAATATCCATCTGCTCCGTGAAGCTTTTAATGTTTTGTTTCCCGGCTGCCATAATAAAATCAGGGCCGATTTTTTCATAGATCAGGAGAGTGGTCGGCTTTTACACCTGCAAGTGGGGATGGAGATATTTTCAGAAAATAATAAAGTCGCTCAGGGCAAGATAGACCGGATATACTACGATTATGACACCGTAAACCTGGATTGGATGAAATAAACAGCAGCTCTGCAATGTCATCATAGATTGAGGCGTTTAATTAACCGCCCCTACAACTACCGGCGATGTCAGAATAAATAGCTGATGGATTACATATTTCGCGAATTAAAAAACATTCTGGTGTTTAATAATCTCACTTACAAATATGGAAAGGGGTATTATTATTGAAAGTATATATCAAAACCTTTGGCTGCCAGATGAACGAGTACGATTCCGAGCGTCTGGCTCAATCCCTGTTGGAGGAGGGCTGGACCAGGGCAGAGGCAGCGGAAGACGCGGATTTGCTTCTGGTAAATACTTGTACGGTCCGTAAACTGGCGGAAGAAAAGGCCTTTTCCCTGATTGGACGCTGGGCCAAAATTAAAGCACGGCGGCCGGACCTGGTTATAGGCATGGTGGGATGTCTGGCTCAGGATCTGCAGGAACAGGGTTTTAAACGCGCGCCGGCTATAGATTTTATGGCCGGACCCCGGGCTATTACGCAAGTACCCAAAATAGTGAAGCAGGCTTGCAGTAGGAAGCCGGTGAGTGAATTCGGCGAATATGAGTTCGGTCAGGGCTGGCATCCTAAGTTTGGCGGAAGTACGGTGACAGCTTATGTGGCTGCCATGGAAGGATGCGTCCAATTTTGTACTTATTGCGCAGTACCACGAGCTCGGGGTCGGGAATTCTCCCGGCCTTGCCAGGATATTTTAACCGAAATCAGGCACCGGGTGGCGTCCGGAACCCGTGAAATAACCTTATTAGGCCAGAATATCACTCGCTATGGATATGATCTGCCGGATAAACCGGATTTGGCGGAATTGCTATACCGGGCGGCGGAAATGCCGGAATTATTAAGATTGCGCTTTATGACCGGGCATCCGAAAGCCTTTAGCCCACGCTTGATCCGGGCCATAGCTGAGATACCCCAGTTATGCGAATCAATCCATCTGCCCCTGCAGGCTGGATCTGACTCTATTTTAAATGCTATGAGGAGAGGATATACTGTTGCCGATTATTCCGAACTGGTACAACAACTCCGGGAGGCCATTCCCGGACTTACCATTTCAACCGATTTTATAGTTGGGTTTCCAGGTGAGACAGAAGAAGATTTTCAGGCTACGCTTGAAATGGCCGAAAAAAAATCATTTCACATGGCTTATTGCTTTAAGTACTCATCCCGAAAAGGAACTGTGGCGGCCCGGATGCCGAACCAAATTACGCGGGAAGTCAAGGATGAACGGCTGGCCCGGTTGTTGCG
>DAOVYW010000156.1 GCA_030635415.1 Candidatus Firestoneibacteriota bacterium | reverse complement strand
GGTATGAAAGGCCAATGTCGTGTCCGGGTGAATATGGGCGGAAAGCTGCATACCTTGGTTTACGGCCGGCCGGCAGCGGTCCATATAGATCCGATTGAGAAAAAACCCGTTTTCCACCTGCTTCCCGGAAGCCGGACATTTTCCCTGGCTACGGCCGGATGCAATCTGAGCTGTGATTTTTGCCAGAACTGGAGCCTTTCCCAGGCTGAACCCGAAACCTTGCCTTTCCGGAAATTGCTCCCTCCGCAGATTGTTGAAGCTGCTAGGCAGTACGGCTGCAGCTCCATAGCGTATACTTATTCAGAGCCGGTTGTGTTTTACGAGTATATGGCAGAGACAGCACGCCTGGCCAAGCAAGCCGGTTTATACAACGTGGTAATCACCGGGGCATATATTAACCCAGAGCCGCTCAAGCGGATTTTACCTGACCTGGATGTGGTTAAAATCGATCTTAAAGGTTTTGACCAAAAATATTATCATCGTGTGGTCGGCGGTTCTCTGATACCGGTACTTAAAGCGCTTGAGATCGTGGCTAATCACGGTGTTCAACTGGAAGTCGTGAATCTGGTTGTGCCCGGAAGAAATGACTCTCCCGAGCAAGTGGCTCGTTTATGCCGCTTTGTACGGGAAAAATTGGGCCCGGAAACGCCTTTGTTTTTCTCGCGATTTATGCCGTGTTACCGCATGCCGAATTATCCCAAGACCCCGGTGTCCGAATTACATAACGCCAGAAATATGGCATTGCGGGAAGGGCTGAAATATGTTTATTTAGGTAATGTGACCGGTGATGAAGGGGAAAATACCTATTGTCCCAATTGCGGCTACTTGTTGATTCGCAGGGTGGGTTATGCGGTTTTGCATAACAAGTTGAAGCATGGCCAGTGTCCCCGATGCAGGGAAGCAATTCCCGGTATCTGGAAGCACACGCGCCGGCCGGTTGCAAGTAAAGGAGAATAAGATTTATGAGTATAAACCGGATTATAACTCATATTGCGACAAAATCAACTCAAATTGTTTCGGCTAGGAGCCCTCATTCATGAGTCAACGATTCGTATGTTCGGTCACCTTTTGTTATATGTCAACGGAGGTTTAGATGGATTCTAAATTGAACAATCTTTTAAATGCTACACCAATTGGAGAAAAAATAACTGCCAAGCGAGTTTTAAAAGGCGGAGGTTGCGTCCCTAACAGAAAAATACTTAAAATTGCCTGTGGCTGGGCAAAAATAACGTCCAATCAGTCGAAGTCTAAGCAACCTACTACTTATAGATTTAAATGTCATGTTTTTTACATTCGAGAATTTAAATCGCTTGCTGTCGTACCGGAAAATTTTGATAAAAAAGAAATAGGTGACATTTATAGTGATGAAGGATTTTTAAATGATATACAAAACCTTCTGAAGTTTGCCAAAAACTATAAAAAGGAGCTTGTCTATTTAACCAGATATTCAGGGAGGAAATATGTCTATTTAAATGCAGGAAATGGATTGGTAGAAGCAATACGATCATTCTTTAAAAATCTTAATACCTATCATCCTGATGCTATGTCCAACTATGAAAAAAAAGAGATGGGGATTAAAAAAGCATTATTGTCAACCGGTGTGGTTATCTACGGACGATATAGTCAGAATTTCTATGACAAAAATGATAAAAAATTCACTAAGCGTCTAGGTTATAAAAAAGTTAAACAGGCACTTGAAAAAGGTGGATGGATAGAAAAGAAAAAAGAAATTGATGAGTACCATAAATACTATTTCTTTGAGAAGAAAACTACTGATAAAGTATATAAAGTGAAAGTATATCGATACAAAACAGATCCAAAGGTTTCTTGTGTTTCTATAAAAATATGATATGTGCAGAATGTTGTTTAACGCTACTTAATACAATAATACGGGGAACAGGTTTGGAAATGTTGAAGCGTGGCCAGTGTCCCCGATGCAGGGAAGCAATTCCCGGTATCTGGAAGCACACGCGCCGGCCGGTTGCAAGTAAAGGAGAATAAGATTTATGAGTATAAAACAAAATTCAGTATTTTATTATCTCATTGTGTTGCTGGTTGGAGTTTGTTTATTACCTGCCTGGGGATGCAATTCCCGGGGCCAGGGACGGGAGGTGCGCGAGCCGTCCGTAGCCGGAAGCTTTTATCCTGCCTCCCCGGCTGAACTGGAACAACTGGTGGATAAATATATTAAAGAAGCCGATGCTGCCGTAATTAAAGGCCGGCCCGTGGCCCTGCTGGTTCCGCATGCCGGATATGTTTTTTCCGGAGCGGTGGCCGCGACTGCTCTGAAAACCATAGCCGGTATGGACTTGGATACGATTTATGTTATCGGAACCGCGCATCACGCGGACAGGAGCGGCGCTCTGACCTGGCAAGGCCAGGCCTTCCGAACCCCTTTAGGGGAGTACCCGGTCGATGACCGGGCAGTACGTGAATTAATCAGGAAATGTCCTGATATACGTTCCTGGCCTGCGGCCTGGCCTCGCGAACATTCGGTTGAGGTCGTGATTCCATTTTTACAAAAGCTGGCGCCGCGCGCTAAACTGGTACCCTTGCTTATGGGAGCCTGCTCTGGCCGGGAATGCCGATCCGTAGCCCGGGCCGTGGCGCGTCAGGCAGGGGAACGCCAAGCCGTAATTATTGCTTCCGCGGATCTCTCGCATTATCCCTCCTGGCAGGACGCTATTCGTGTTGACCAGGCCATGATTGCGGGCATGCTGAGCATGGAGCCTAAGAATCTGGATCGGATTAATCAGGAATGGATGTCCCGGGGAATCGATCAATTAGCCTGTACTATGTGCGGTCTGTCAGCCGTTAAAACAATTATTATGGCGGGAAAAGAGTTGGGGGCCAATCAAGCAGAGCTTTTGCAGTACATCAATTCCGGAGATATTAGCAGAGATAAATCGCGGGTAGTGGGTTATGCCGCCATGGTTTTTTTTAAGGAGGCTGATTCGGTACTTGCCAAAGAAAAGACCGTATCTCCGGGAGATTCCGGAGAAGAACTGTCGCCTTCCCGGCAAGCCGCATTGCTGGATATGGCCCGCTCAGCGGTTGTCCAGACCTTGGAAAAAGGGCGGCCGGTTAATCCTGAAAAACCACCCGAATGGCTGTTGGAGAAGCGCGCGATTTTCGTCACCTTTAAAACCGGATCCCGCTTGCGAGGATGTATTGGTATGACTGAACCGCGCCTGCCTCTGTATCAGGCTATAACCCAGATGGCCTGCGCGGCGGCTTTTCAGGATACACGTTTTCAGCCGCTGACTTTCGAAGAGTTGCCGAATATAGATATTGAAATATCCATCCTTTCGCCTCTGCGCCGGGTTCAGGACGCCAAGAAAATTATAATGGGCAAGCATGGGGTCGTAGTCAGAGCAGAAAGACGTTTGGGTTTGTTTCTGCCCCAGGTGGCGCAGGAGACCGGCTGGAGCAGGAAGGAGTTTTTAAACGTATTATGCAGTCAGAAAGCCGGACTGGCCAGGGACGCGTGGCAGGATCCCGAAACTGAAATTTATACCTTTACCGTGCAGTCTTTTCAAGAGCCTTTCCAGCCGGCAGAGCAGTAAGGATTAAAAGTACGGCCGGCGCCAATCCGGCGTATTTTCCCAGCAGGGGAAGCAGGAGGGTGTTGGCCAGGAGCGCGCCGCCCAGACTGCCGGCCAGGTCTGCGGCCCAGGCGGAGGCCGCTTTTCGGCTGTCTCCTCCCAGGCATATGATCCCATATAACCCGCCTACTCCCATACCGCCGGCCAGGAGAATTCCCAGGGCGACCAAAAGGTTGCCCTGGGTTTTGTAAACCAGGAAGTAGGCCAGGATACATACTGAAGCCAGGCTGATAGCGGTCAGCCGGCGCCAATGGCGGGGGGATTTTACTTTTCCGGCCGCAAATCCACCCAGAGCCAAGCCGGCCATAAAAGCGCCGAATAGCAATCCGATTTCCTGCCAAAGATCGCCCCGGCTGCTTTGAAAAGCCGTGATTACGAATAATTCCAGGCAAATTCCTGCGCCACCGGCAGTCCCCATAATAAGAAAATCCGGTTTAATTCTCCGGGCCATGATGGCACGTATAAGAACTATAACCAGTATGCTCAGAAGAATGCCGGCGCCCATAGTGGCCGGACCGGTATGACGTGAAAGCCAAAAAAGGCTCTGGAAACCCGCGGCCAGAGGGTGTTGATCAGTATTAATCAAGCCACGGGTGGAATCCAGGATAGCGCGTATTTTCTTAATCCGGCGGGAATCAAATAGCAGGGGCAGATGTTCCATTGTCAAGGCAGAGGTTTTTAGGGGGAGATGTTTAAGCCTTGAGGCCAGGACTTCAGGCGTAAGCGCGGACAGATCACTGTTGGGAGAGGCCAGGAAATAAAGCTGATTGCCGGACATAAGCAGGACATGGGGGAAACTGGTTTTCAAAGTATGCCATAGTGATCCCAGCAGGGCAGACTCCCGGGTATTAATACTATTAGGGGAATAGGGAAGGTAGTATTCCAGAATTCCGTCCGGGGCCAGCCGGGAACGAAGAAGACGCATAAATTCCAAGGTGTAAAATCGATTCATGGAGAGGTTGTCCGGAGGGGGAGTTGCCAAAATTATGATATCGTACAAAGCCGGATCCTGCTTTAAAAGCATGCGGCCGTCTCCCAATTGACACTTGACGCGTGGATCAAAGTAAAGGCTTTTCCAGGATTTTGGAAAAGCTGCTTGCCAGGCGGACAGAGCCTGCGGATCTTCGTTAAATATGGTTATTTGCTCAACTTCGGGCTGAGCAAGCAAGAGCTGGAGTATTTCCGGTCCGCCGCCGAACAGGGCTATTTGCCGGTGTTTTGGGGATATTAAAAACGGCAATAGCGCCGGTGCTTCAGAGGAGTCCGGGTCTGGGAAGGAGAAAACCCACTTCCCTGAGTAATAGGCGGAAAAAAGACCTTGATCTTCATAAAGCGCGGCATGCCCCCTGGCCGTATACTCTGAGAGTAATTGCCGGCCCGGTGCTTGCCGCCAGCCTGAAGAAATCCGGTCAAGCGGGGCCCAGGGATTGGAGAAAAGGAGCAGCATGAGTATGGCCAGGCTCAACCATATTTTTTTTTCGCCTAAGGGCACTTGTAAGCTCAGGACATAAAGTCCGGTTGCGAAAAATATTCCCGCGCTTATGGTCCAGGGGTTCCAGTAAAACGCGAGCCAAAATGTAAATGCCAATCCTGCCAGACAGGCTCCCAGGGTTTCAAAGCCGAATAAATAACCGGCCCGGTTTACGGCCGTATATCCCGGAGGGCGGATATAATCACGCTCCTTGTTGGTTTTAGTCAACAGACCGGCATACCAAAGACCTCCGGCCGCGGCTGCTGGAAGGGTTGTAATAACCGTAACGATCAGCATATGGCCGAAGCTGAGGTCCAGCCCGGCCGGGACTCCTAGCCATAGACGCGTTGAGCGGCACAGCAATATGGCTGTTGGCAGCATTAAACTATTTAGAAGAGCATAACCAGCCAGTGTGAAGTTATCCGAGGTGCGCAAACGAACCGGCAGGCGGGGAAAGAGCCATCCGGCTCCCAGGGCGGTCCCGCCCATCCATCCGGCCAGGCTAAGTCCTAAAAATAATTCATTGCCCGTGAATACCAATGAGAGCTCGCGGATAATGCCTAACTGGGTTAGCATGGAAACCGCGCCTATAATTAAAGCCGTCACCGGGATGGCAAGTCGATACAAACCTATCAGCTCCTTGTTTATACCCCGTAGATGGCCGCGGGGACAGGGGTAAAAAGCACTGATTTTTAACATACAGGATAGAAGAGCCGGCGGCAATGTTTTTCGCAGAGGCGGGCCCCCTTGGCCGGAGTGAAGCCGAAGGGAAATAGCAGGGTGATTTTTTATTTAGGAGTTGGGGCTGGTGAATTGTAATCACAAGTGCAACATACCGGGACGGGAGCCTCAACGCCACGGATGTTCAAGAGGCTTTGCATCCTGATTTTGAG
>DAOVYW010000025.1 GCA_030635415.1 Candidatus Firestoneibacteriota bacterium | reverse complement strand
ACAGGACCCAGTAATTGTGATTTATATGACAATGCTAAACAAGCTCGGTCCTGTTGGTAAAGATTTTGAGCGTGCCTTTAGGGTTATATTGCGGTTACTGGTGTTATCAGGAATCACGCCTCGCTTGGCAGTCGAAGACATTGTTAAAATAAGAGTTAGCATAAAGGGGGGACATGAGGAAAAGAGGGATTACTAAAATACAGGATAAAGGTTGATTCCGGAGCAGGAGATAGACTATAATCAGACGCTTGAATTCCCGGTTGACAGCCAGGTTGATTTTTGTGATCATCTAAAACTTATTCAGCTTGTAATTAAGGAGGGTAAAACATGAAGAAAATATTTTTTGCGGCCATGGCGGGCATTATGATTTTATCCGGAGCGGCCCGAAGTTGGGCCGGTGCCGGAGTGAGCGGGGCGCAAATTCTGCAGCAGTTGACCAGTGCCGGATCGGCTGGGATGGGCGGAGCTTACACGGCGTGTTCCGGGAGTATATATGCTATGGGGTCAAATCCTGCCGGCTTGAGCGGGCTTAAAACCGTTGAAATCATGTTTATGCATGTCGGAGGTTTTGAGGGTTTATCCACGGAAATGCTGGCTGGCGCGCTGCCCATACCGGGTTTGGGTACACTGGGGGTAGAGGCTTTATATAGCGGCCAGCCGCCGATTGACAATGATGTGCCCGGAGAAGCGGCCCTGGAAGTGATGGATCTGGTTTTCGGAATCAGCTTTGCGCGTCCTATAATCAGCAACTTGAGTTTGGGAATAAATGCCAAAGTGGCGAGTATGACTCTGGGGCCGGCGGATGCCTCGGTCTTCTCTATGGATATTGGAACTCAATATCAAATTAGCAAGGGAGTTCAGCTGGGGCTGGCGGCCCGTCACCTGGGTACGCCGGCAAAATTTATAATGGAGGAGGACCCCCTGCCTTTGACTATGGTACTGGGGGCTAGTTTTATTCCGCTGGATAAAGCCCCCCACCGGTTGATCAGCGCTGTGGATATTGAGTATATAGAGCCGGAAGAAAATACGGTGGTTCGGCTGGGCGGGGAATACCGGTTTCAGCACATGCTGGCTCTGCGCATGGGTTATGTCTATTCAGTCCGTCAGATCGTAGGGGGCATTTCCCTGGGTATTGGTTTTAAATTTAAAGCCGGCAAGGTAAACCTGGTTTTGGATTATACTTTGCTGCCGGAATTTTGGGAAGCGGCGGATTTTGCATCGCAAAACCTGGTCAGCCTGGGAGTGACTTTTTAATTTAATTTGTTAGCTGTGAATTTCCGGCGATCAAAATACCACGTCCTTCAGAGATTATGTCGTAATGCTGTAAATGGGAGAATGGCATTCCGGGCGGAACATTTTGATAAAAAATATGTTGCATTTAAATGAAAATTGTCTTAAAAGAGTACGAACCCTGGAAGGATAACATTAAGGTGTCTCTTGTCAATAAACGCTAACTTGATCAGGTAGGGGGAGGTGGCTACGACGCGAAGTCCGGTAATACGATGTTAAATTAAAACAATTTTCTCAAAAGGAGGATCAAACGTGAGAACGATATTTTCTTGGCTTTCAATGGTAATTCTAAGCGGGGCCCTTACAACAGCATGTTTTGCTCATCAGGATAATTCTTTTACTTTCACATCGACCGCCGGTATGTTTGATGATGTTTATGATTTATTCAAATTCAGCCCGGCCTATCTTCCCGGTTTTGAAAGAAGCACTCTCTGGGGACAGCTTTCCAACCTGCAAAACGGCAATGATTTCTTGTTCGGCGATCCGACCTCGTCGCCAGTCAGCAATAATTATTATCTCCTGGGTGGACAATTTAATGTCATGGGCCTGGGTCGCGGCGGCGGTATGATTGATTGGTTCGGCGAGAGTGATCCGCAATGGGTAACTGATTATAACGGCAATAACGCGAACGGGCTGGCCGAGAGCACGGAAGTGGATTCCCGGGATTTAGATGGCGATGGTATTTATGATTTCCGGGGGGAAACCTATGGGAGAATTGAAAAAATTGATCACGACTCCAACAATGACATTTATGTGGTTTTTGGTATGGGAGGACTTTTTGGAATGGATATGGGAGCAGGGGTGCGCGCGGATTGGGACAGCTACCAGCCTTCTTACAATCCATATACTACGGCCAATCCTTTTACCACCGGTACTCATTCTTTTAATGAGAAAGCCTGGGAACGTCAGTATGATTTGATCAATAATAATGCCGAGCTCTATCGTTGGGACCAGTTGGGGACCGGGTCTTTGAATTACGGCACCGCCACCTGGCGCTTGATTTTGAGCGGCCGTTCCAAGACTCTGATGCCCAACCTGGACCTGGTGGTAAACGCCGGACCAGTACTTAGAATCGCCACCAACAAGTACGAGTATGAATTTACGCAAGACCAGGACAGTACTCCCGGTAATCCTGCCACGGGCAATAATAAAAAATTCACCGAGAGCGGTATTGAAGCCGGTACAGGCGTGTATCCCGGTTCGGGCATAGGGTTTTTAGCCAATGCCAGGGCGGATTATACTCTTTACGAAAACCTGCTTTTAACCGCTAGAATAGGTTGGAATCTTATCCCGTACAGTATTTCGGATGCCCAATTAGAAAGAAATACCTGGGAACTCAATCGTGCTTTACAAAGGGATGAGCAGACAATAGGTGAAAATTATACTTATGAAGGCGATGTGGGATCCAGTCTGGCGGAAATCAAACTGCGCGCGCAATACACGGCGCAAGGCTGGAAACTGGGAATGGGTATTAATGCCAGTACCAGCAGTGAAACCCGCGAAGTTACCACCAAGTATGAATATAGTGAAACCGACGTAGGTAGCAATACCGGTGATCCTTCCACGGATTATACGGAAACCATAACCGAGGGAAGGGAGAGCATTACCAAATCCACGGATATAACCGACACCCTGGAACTCCCGGTAGGCATGGTGTTAAACATTGTGAAAAAGCTCCCGATCCGGTTCGGCGCCAAGCATATCATAAGAAAAATATCCAATACCGATACTTATGAAGTTACTGCCCGTACGCCGAGAACTACACGCAGGGAGTACGGAGACGGTGCGGTTGATCACACCGTCAGTGATATTTCCGAGTATTTCCATTGGACGGATTCCAGCCTGACAGTGACGCATGAGACCGTTTTTTATTACGGTCTGACCTGGTGGCCTTTTGAGGATCTCCAGATCGATATTGCGAATTGCGCTTATACCGCGTTTTTGCATGAATATAATCTTTCCATTACCTTCCATTTCTAAAGAGAGGAGCGTGACCTAATTATGAAAAACATCTTTACCGGTTTGCTAATGATCGGTCTTTGCGGCATAGGAGCAGGTTATTTGATCTCTTGCGCCAAACTACAAAGTCCGGTAAGTCCGGATACCAACCTGATCGGAGTGGGGAATTCCCAGGCTGCCGAAATGCCCCACGTCCACATAGTCGATAGCACCTTATTGACTTCGCAAGCCCTTTTAATTGATTTTTACACGGCCATGGATCCTGCCAGTTTGAATTCCTCGACAGTGAAGGTTTACCAGATGTCCGATACGGTCAATACCACGGAAACCCAATATACCGGCATTTCCATCAGTTATGACGCAGCCCTCAAACGCTTGAAGGTCGCTGCCACTGTGGGGTGGGATGACAACCGGTATTATCGTGTTCACTTGACCACCGGGGTTAAAAGTGCGGCCGGCCGGCAATTGGACGGGAATGGAAACAGGATACCTGAGAGCAGTACGTTCGATAATTATAACGCGCAATTTGGGGTGGGAGCACCAATGAGCGGGATTTACATGCTGAGTCCGATAAATATTGCGAACGCCAGTATTGATGCGGGAGGTGCCACTGATTATTCGTTGACTACGGGAAATGTCGGTGAGGTATCAGTGTCCTATGGTTATGTAACTATTACCGTGACTTTCGATTCTGATGTCGACCAGTCCACAGTATTTGTAGATACGGCGACTATGCATACCAACTTCAGCCTGGTTAATGATGTAACCGGATCGCCGGTAAGTCCTGTCCAGGTTACTATGACGAGTTCCAGTATCATCCAAGGTGTTTTTCAATTAGCCGGAAATACACGTTACAAGCTGACTGTCAGGGGTGGTGCTTCTGGAATACGATCTTCCAATGATGCCGCGCAGGCCTTGCTGCGAGGCCGGTATTTTGGCGGAGAAGATACTGTGGCCGAGGCCGCGGATGATGTGATCCGGTATATTTATACTATGACAGATGGAGATGTATCGACAGCTCCACCCAGCGTGGATGGAGCTGGTTACAACTCGGGCAACCGCAGCTTTACGATAAATTTTAACATTCCTTCCGGCAGTGGGCAGATGAGCGCCGCCACTCTGACAGCGGCTAATTTGAAGCTGATAGGAGAATATAATTCGGAAACATACAGTATCCAACCAAAACGGATAGTAATTGGGGCGTATCTGGCCTCGGTTGAAATTTATGTACCCGATTCATTTTATCCGGCTTCCGGGACCAGTACGCCTAATGTAAATGTTAGGGTAAAAGTCAGCCGAAAGGTTATGTCTACGGACGGGTATAGTTTGGACAGTGATGGAGACGGTGTTGGAGGGCAAGAGGATGATGATTATCTAACCAATTGGTATTCTGTGGATTCTCAGAAAGAGCCTGGGGTTTAAGAAACCGCTAAAGAAAACAGAGGGTGGTTGAGAAGAATAGACCGCCCTCTGTTTTTACCTTTCTTATTTGAATTTTCCGGTTGAATTCCATTATTAACAAGGATGTGTGGGCCCAAAAATGAACCATTGCATAGTAGCCATAGTCGGTCGTCCTAATGTAGGCAAATCCGCGCTTTTCAACCGCCTGACCGGAAAAGCCCGGGCGATTGTCGATGATCAGCCGGGCGTGACACGTGACCGTAACTACGGCCTGGCCGAATGGCTGGGCCGGAAGTACATGCTGGTGGATACGGGAGGATTTGAACCAGATGGTTCAGATAACATCTTAAACCAAATCCGGGATCAGGCCGCTTTGGCCATGCAGGAAGCGGATGTGATTCTAATAGTGGCGGACGGGAGGCAAGTGCTTGATAGGGCGGACCGGGAATTGGCAGAACGGCTTAGAGGGACGGGTAAGCCCGTATTATTAGCGGTTAATAAAATCGATAACCAGGAATTAGAATCGGAAGCGCATAATTTTTGGTCCTTGGGTGTGGGTACGCCTTACCCGGTTTCCGCTTTGCATGGCCGCCGGGTTGATGAACTCTTGGATGCCTTGATCGAGGTTCTGCCACTTAGCGAGGAGCTTCCGGATGATGAGGAAGACTCGCAGGTAAAACTGGCGATCGTGGGCCGGCCCAATGTCGGCAAATCTTCTTTGCTGAATCGCATTCTGGGAGAGACCCGTGTTCTGGTCAGTGATATTCCGGGAACCACCCGTGACTCGGTCTCTTCTTTTTTTGAATTTCAAAACCGGTCTTTCCAGATTCTGGATACCGCGGGGTTGCGGGTACGGAGCCGGGTAGAGGCCGGGGTGGAAAAGTATTCTGTAATGCGCGCGCTCCGGAGCATTGAAGAATGTCATGCGGCGGTTTTGATGCTGGACGCGTCCGTTCCGCTGAGCGAACAGGATGAACGGATTGCGGGTTTTATTCATGAAGCCGGCCGGGCCTGCATCCTGGCAATTAATAAATGGGACTTGATTGAAAAAGATCAGCATACGGTTGACCAATATATGAAAATATTAAGGGCGCGCTTATCCTTTATGGAATATGCTCCCAGTCTTACTTTATCCGCCAAAACCGGGCAGCGGGTCAACCACTTGCTGGAGATGGCAATGCAGGTGGATGAACAGCATAAAGCGCGGATTAAAACCAGCTTGCTAAATAAAGCGCTTCAGGATATTATTCATAAGCATCCCGCGCCCTCGCGCCGCGGCCGGGTGCTTAAACTGAAATTCCTTACCCAGACCGGAGTGCGGCCTCCGGCGTTCGCGTTGTTCGTTAATGAGGCGCGGCGCATGCATTTTTCTTACTTGCGTTATGTCAAGAACAGCCTGCGCGCCCATTTCGGGTTTCAGGGTACGCCGTTGATTGTTATGCTGCGGGAAGCGAAGGGAGCAAGACGTGATTGAAGATTGGTTTTTAATTGTACTGGCAATATTATCCAGCTATTTGATAGGTTCGATGCCCACGGCTTATTTATATGGCCGGTTGCGCGGTGTTGATATTCGCACCCAGGGTTCCGGGAATCCGGGCGCTACCAATATCGCGCGTTTATTTGGAATCCCGGCCGGAGTAATGGTGCTGTTGGTGGATGTAGGTAAGGGATTTGTCGCGGCTTATTGGCTTTCCCGCTGGACCCCCTATCCGGCATCGGATTTAATTCGCGTGGGTTGCGGTCTGGCCGCGATCTTTGGACATGCTTTTACTCCTTTCTTGAAGTTTAAGGGCGGAAAAGGGGTGGCTGCGACGTATGGGGTATTATTGGGGTTGGCTCCCATTGCAACTATCATGGTTTTTATAGCTTTTGCCGGGGTAGTAGCCGGGACACGCTATATCTCGGCCGGGTCTTTGGTTTCCGCGTTCTTATTCCCACTCTTGATTTGGCTGGTAGGTGAATCCGGCTATGGTTTTTCCATCTTGATTTTGTCCATAATTATCGGGCTGGTGATTATTATCCTGCATCGTGGTAATATTGAGCGTATAATTCAAGGAACGGAAAACCGGCTTGGCCGGCGGATACCCGTTAAGCCGGAAAAAAATCACCATGGATAGATTAGTGGCTGTTATCGGTGCCGGCGCCTGGGGAACAACTTTGGCCTTGATTCTATCCCGGAAGGGCTGCCCGGTTCGTTTATGGGAATATTTTCCGGATTATGCCCGGAAGTTGGCTGAGACCCGTGAAAATCCCAAGTTTCTGCCGGGTGTTCATATCCCGGAGAATATCACGATAAGCGCGGATATTGAGAAGACCGCGGCGGATTGCCGGGAAATAGTCTTAGCGGTTCCCGCGCAGAAATTGCGTGCGGTAGCCAAGCGTTTAGCCGGGTCGGGATTCAAACCTTTGCGCGTGATTACGGCTTCCAAGGGAATCGAAAGGGGAAGTTTGGCCCGCATGTCGGAGGTGGTGCGCCAGGAATTCGGACCAGGTCCGGAAGTTTGCGTGCTTTCAGGACCCAGCCATGCAGAAGAGGTGAGCCGGGCTATGCCCTGTTCATTGGTAGCGGCTTCTGAAAATGAAAAAAACGCTCAAACGGTGCAGGAGTTGTTCAGTACCGAAAACCTGAGGGTATATACCAGCCTGGATGTAGTTGGCGTAGAACTGGGAGGTGCTTTAAAGAATGTTATTGCCCTGGCGGTCGGGATGGTGGACGGCTTGGGATTGGGAGATAATTCCAAGGCGGCTCTGATAACACGGGGTCTGGCGGAAATAGGACGGTTGGGTAAATCCCTGGGCGCTAATCCCGAGACTTTTGCGGGACTTTCCGGCATAGGTGATTTAATAGTAACCTGCACGAGTCTACATTCACGAAACCGCCGGGTAGGAGAAGAAATCGGGCGTGGCCGCCAATTGGATGAGATTCTAGAGGGAATGGAAATGGTGGCTGAAGGCGTGGAGACCGCGCGGTCAGCCAAACAGCTGGGGGAGAGGATGAAGGTGGAGATGCCTATTACCTTTCAAATTAACCGCATACTTTTTGAAGATATTCCGCCTTTAGAAGCGGTTCGGGATTTGATGAGGCGGCCCCGCAAAGCCGAATAGGAATCCGGTTTGCTCTCGGAGGAATGATGATGGGAAAAGACAACCAGACCGTAACCAAGGAGAAACTGGCTATAAAACTTGCTGAAATAGGACTTTCACGTAATCATTCCAGACAAGTAGTGGATTATTTTTTCACGCAGCTGGCTCAATCTTTACGGCGAGGCGAGATTGTTCATCTGGTAGGATTTGGTTCTTTCCACTATAAGATTCGGGCTGCGCGCAAGGGCAGAAATCCCCGGACCGGACAGAGCGTGCAAGTGCCGGTTAAGCGGGTGATTCAATTCCGGCCCGGAGGCCGGCTTAAGAGTCTGGTTCGTAAGTAGGAATAAAAAGGATACATGATGGCAGATTACGAAAAAAAAAGGGATTTTAAAAAAGATAATAATCCGGTGGAGATTTCCGGAAAAATGTTTCACCAGATCCGCGAAGTCAGCGAAATAACCGGGGTTAAAGCCCATGTGCTTCGTTATTGGGAGACGGAATTCCCCCAATTACGGCCGGAAAAAGCCAGCACCGGACAACGAATTTACCGGGATAAAGATCTTCGTTTGATCCGGCGGATAAAAATCCTGCTATATGATGAAAAATTTACGATTGCCGGGGCCAAACGTCGTTTGGCCGGGGAATTGAGACAGGATAAATCACAAATGGATTTAAAATTAGGCTTGCGTGAAAATCAGTTATTGAATACAATTCTTAAAGTTAAACGGGAACTTCAAAATCTTATGCAAATGCTTAACCGTCCCTGAGTTTTATAATATTATGGTTGTTTATTATAGCCTCATCAGTTGTAGGGTGACATATGCGTCGCCCCTGCGTTCCGTGGTGGCGGGACCCGACTTTTGAGAAATTAAGAAACAGCATGAAATATTTACGTGTGGGAGAACGAATAGCTAAAAATAATGCATTTTTTATTAGAGTTGAATAACTATCGGGGCGTAGCGCAGTGGCTAGCGCACTCGCTTGGGGTGCGAGTGGTCGGAGGTTCAATTCCTCTCGCCCCGACCAAAACTGTGGAATTAAAGAATGCTGTTGCAGCGGAAGGGTAAGGTGAATTCCTTCTCTTTGATGGAGGAGGTTAGGACAGGAATATAATAACTATCGGGGCGTAGCGCAGGGGCTAGCGCGCCTGCTTCGGGAGCAGGAAGTCGGAGGTTCAATTCCTCTCGCCCCGACCAAATTTTTGCGGTCAATTTTCAACTGCTCAATTGTTCATGATTTTTGTAATATCATGGAGGTTGGTCAGGGCATTACCAATTGTAGGGGCGGCGCATGCGTCGCCCCTAGTATTGTGTTTCATAAATAATATCAATATGTCACTTGTGAAACACGACACTAGTTACATGGGTAGCACGTCTCAGCTTGTGCAGGATAGAATAAAACAGCCGGAAATATCCGGAAAAGCAAATAGTTAATATAGGGTAGAGGTAGGAAGCGGATTATGTCTTGGATTTTTTACTGGACAATAAGGGGCATTCAATTGAACGCCCCTACAATTAAATATATAAAATTGTGATCATGGAAAATTATAACGAAATTGATTTAATTAAAATTGATAATAAAAACAATTTATTTAACGAGGCTTAGAGAATGTTATCCTTTAAGCAATGGATTTGCATTTGTCTGACCGGCGGGCTACTCGTATTTGGTGTTTACCGCAGTGCCAGTGGAGAAATTGGAAAATCCACCAGGTATTTAAACCGCTCCGCTTCACTCCGGGGTCCGACCGGATGGATTAATATACCTTCGGCTGAAGTTGCGGAGGACGGGCATTTTAATGCGGCGATTCACCGGGGCGAGGCCAAACTTAATCTGGGGATCCTGGATATATTGGAAGGCGGAATTTACTTCCGGGCTGATCTCATGGGGGATCAATTCAGGCCATATCGAAATTTGTCCAGTTGGGAACACGCGGAAGAAAATATACCGGCTTTTTTACGGGACGCGTTTCGCGGACAAGGGAAGATCAAGTTTTTAGATCAAAATTGGGCTGGAATAAGTTTGGCGGGAGGGATCGAAGGGGATAATACTTATATAGTTATCCAGCGATATATACTCGGTTTATCTCAAATGATGTTATTGGCGGGATGGGGAACCGGTCGTTTTGAAAAAGGTTTCGGTGGTTTAAGCAAGACGCTTTTCGCGGGCGCGGAATTGATTTTTGAGGTTGATGGTATAGGGATTAATGTCGGTCTGCGGATGCTGTTGGCTTCTAATTTAATCCTGGATTTAGCCGTGCAGAATATCAACGCCATAGGTGAGGTTTCGAATCTGGGCGAGATTATGGGTGAGCATTTTCTTTTTGGAGTCACGTATGTGGAGGAAATTTGGTGAGCCGGAATCTCAGAGTGAAGGTCGAGGTATATGGACGGGTACAGGGCGTGGGATATCGTTTTTTTGTTGAACGTGCAGCGCAGGAGCGATATTTATCCGGATGGGTTGCCAATGCTCCGAATGGAAGCGTGAAAATAGAAGCCCAAGGGCCGGAAGAAGACCTGCGCACCCTGCTGAGAGATTTGGAAAGAGGGCCTGGTTTGGCGGTGGTGGAAAAAATGAAGATTGACTGGCTGGATTCGCTGCCGAAAGAAGAAGGCTTTTACGTTAAGTCCATTTAAACCGTTTTAGAGGGAGAGTTAATGTCAGCCGCCCGGCAATTGAAAAAATCTCCGAAAAAAGCCAAGAAAAAAATATCCGACAGTACTCCGGCGAAGATAAAACGCGGCCGGGGGCGTCCGGCGAAAATTAAGCGCCGGGTTGGCCGGCCGGTATCAATAAAGCGTGGACCGAAGCAAGGGTATAAAAAAGTTTCCCGAGGCCAACGTGAGGCGGAAACCGCGGTTTCGGCCGGAAGCGATTTTAGAATTGATAGGGGAAACAGCGATCAGGTTGACGCGCTTTCCGGACTTGCTCCTAAAGTGAAAAACACGGGAACCGCGGAGAAGGAAATTCATGATTATGACTATGATGATCTAAGCCAGACCCAAAAAGATGCTAAAACATCGGAAGAAAAGAAAAAATGTGAACCGGATATTATTAAGCAATATCTTAAAGAAGTCAGCAAAATCCCTCTTCTAACCGCGGAACAAGAGCTGGATTTGGCATTTCGGGTGGAAAAGAATGATGCCGCGGCCCGTCAAACCCTGATTGTCAGCAATTTGAGATTAGTGATTTCCATGGCCAAACAATACCTTTATCACGGACTTTCAATGCTGGATCTTATCGAAGAGGGGAATTTAGGCCTGATGCGGGCGGTGGAGAAATTTCTGCCCCGCAAGGGATTTCGTTTTTCGACTTATGCCGCGTGGTGGATACGGCAGTATATCAAGCGTGCACTTGCCAACCAGAGTCATCTTATCCGTATTCCGGTCCATATGGTTGAGAAAGTGTCGCGGTTTTCCAGAATCCGGTATGAATTGAGTCAAAAGCTGGGACAAGAACCCACCATAACCGAGATCGCCAAAGCCATGAAAATTACGGCTGAACAAGTACGCGAGATCATGCGGGCGGACCAGAGGCCGGCCTACTTGGAAACCATGATGGGCCGCCATCAGAGCAACAGCCGGAAATGGACTGACGTATTTGAAGACAAGAGCAATATTGCGCCGGATGCTTTAATCCAAGGCGCCATGCAACAGAAAAAAATCGAGAATTTATTAGACGTTCTTACGGACAAGGAAAAAAATATAATCATCTTACGTTTTGGTTTGAATCGGAAAACGTCGTACACGCTGGAGCAAACCGGACGGCATTTCGGCTTAACCCGGGAGCGTATCCGTCAAATAGAAATGACGGCTTTGAAAAAGCTGAGGGCTTATTTGCGCCAGGAACAATCTTCCGTGGAAGATATTTTTAAAGCCTAGCAGGGAGGAATTATGGGTAAGCAGCTGGAAACTTTAATTCGGGATATTCCGGATTTTCCGAAACCCGGAGTTATATTTAAGGATATCACGCCCCTATTGGCTGAGCCGGAAGCATGGCGCCAGACAGTTGACCGGATCGCGGAACAGTATGAAGATAAATCCGTGGAACAAGTGGTATGTGTAGAGGCCCGGGGATTTATAATCGGGGCGCCCCTGGCCTACAAGTTAGGTGCGGGGGTGGTTCTGGTGCGCAAACCAGGCAAACTTCCTTTTCAAACTCTGCGGACGACTTACGCGTTGGAATATGGTACGGATTCACTGGAAATCCACACCGATGCCATTGTATCCGGAACCCGGGTTCTGATCGCCGATGATGTTTTGGCCACCGGCGGAACGGTTTGCGGTACGGTGGATTTAATCCGGAAACTGGAGGGGCGGATTGTAGGAATTGCTTTTCTAATAGAACTGGAATTTCTTAAGGGCCGACAGAGACTTGAAGGGCAGGATATATTTTCATTAATCAAGTATTGACGCCCCCGTAGCTCAGGTGGATAGAGCAGCGGTTTCCTAAACCGTTGGCCGTGCGTTCGAGTCGCGCCGGGGGCACCAGAGTATTTGAGCAGCAGAACAGTTGAACCGTAGGGGCGGACTTCCATGTCTGCCCTGAAAAGTCATATTTATACGAGGCTTACCATGATAGATCTTCATATGCACACTTTGCATTCGGACGGTGAATTAATCCCTGCGGAACTGGTTCGCCGGGCGCAAATAGCCGGTTACCGGGCTATGGCCTTGACGGATCATGCGGACCAGTCAAACCTGGAAATCCTGCTTTCCAAATTGAAGGCAGCGGCCCAAGATTTGACCAGCGGTTTTGGAATTATGGTTCTGGCCGGAGTAGAGATCACACATGTTCCGCCTAAGCAAATTCCCGGCCTGATCCGAAAAGCCCGGGAAGAGGGCGCGGAAGTGGTGGTGGTTCATGGTGAGACGCCCGTGGAGCCGGTGGCTGGAGGAACGAATAGAGCCGCCATTGCGGGAGGCGCGGATATATTAGCTCATCCGGGTATGATTACTTTAGCCGAAGCCCGGCAGGCTCGTCTCCGGGGAGTGGCCTTGGAACTATCCTCGAGAAAGGGGCATTGTCTAACCAATGGACATGTGGCCCGAGTGGCTCTACAGGCCGGTTGCGCCTTAGTGATAAACAGTGATGCGCATGCCGTTCAAGACATTCATTCCAGGGACATGGTCAAGAAAGTAGCAGCCGGGGCGGGTTTGTCCCCGGCTAAAATGAATTTCTGCAAACGAAATGCGCTTGAAATATGCAGACGTGTACGTGGTTCACTCTAATAAGGGGGAAAAGTATGGCCAAGAAAAGATATTCTCATAAGCAAATCCGAAAGAGTCTTAAGCAGGATGAATTGCGTAATTTTTTAAACCGTACTATTAGATTTTTCAGAATTAACACTGAGAACCTGCTGATTTTAGCCATAATTATCGGAGTGATTGCCGTTTTAGTACCGCTGTATTTCCGGCATCAGGCCGCTAATGAGAAACGCGCCCAAAATTTATTAAGCCGCGCGATTAGTTATTACAATTATCCCCTGGCCGGAGGAGATAAAGCCGCCGGAGATTTTCGGTCCATGGAAGATAAATATAAAAAATGCCAGCAAGCCTTTGCCGAAGTTGCGACGGTCTACCGTAAAACTCAGGCTGCCGGCATGGCTAGTCTGGGGGAAGCCAATTCCTGGTTTTTTCTGAAAGAGTATGAAAAAGCCATACTGATTTACCAGGAACAACTGCAGAAAATGGAAAAAAAACTTTTGCGTTCTACTATCCAGGAGCGCCTGGCCGCCTGTCAGGAAAATCTTGGACAATGGTCAGAGGCCTTGGCTACTTACCAGGCTATTCTTACCGAACAGCCGGAATATTTCAACCGGAGGGCGGTTAATATAAGTATTGCCGGATGTTATTGGAACCTGGACCGTAAAGCCGAGGCCCGGGAGCTGCTCGCGAAGGAACAGTCTGAGGAGCCGGGGAGCTACTGGTCCGAAATCGCCCGGAGGCAAATGGTGGTGTATAAATAATAATACCTGACATAAGTGAGATGGTACGGTAGGGGCGGACTTCCATGTCCGCCCGTAGATAAGGAGATAATGATTTGAACCTGGTCTGGCTGGGATTAATATTTCTGGCAGTGGTCACTGCGGCTTTTCGTGGAACGATGCCAGAGGTAACGTCCGCGGCTTTTAAGTCTGCCGGCGCTGCGGTAACATTATCAATTGGCTTGATTGGTGCCATGGCTTTGTTTCTGGGCCTGATGCGCGTAGCGCAGGACGCCGGCTTGGTCCAGGCATTAGCGCGCGCTTTGCGTCCCTTGTTTAAATGGCTCTTTCCCGATGTACCGGCCGACCATCCCGCGCTGGGCGCTATTGCTCTCAATATGGGGGCCAATATGCTCGGCCTGGGAGACGCGGCTACGCCTATGGGTCTCAAGGCCATGCAGGACTTGCAGCAACTGAACGGTGAATCCGAGACCGCCACTAATGCCATGTGCACCTTTCTGGCCTTGAACTCAAGTTCTGTTCAGCTGGTGCCGGCTATGGTTATTGGGCTTCGTGCTGCTGCCGGCTCCAGGAATCCTTCTGAAATTATAATCGCCGCTGTCCTGGCCACAACTTGTTCAACCATTGTGGCGGTTGTGAGCGTCAAGCTGCTGGCGCGTCTGCCCTATTTTAAAAAGAGCCGTCCCCCGGCCAAAGAATCCGGCTTATGATTAAAGATCTGCTGAGCGCGGCTTCCAACTGGGTGGTTCCCCTGCTGCTGCTGGGCATACCGCTTTATGCTTTTGCCGTACGGCGGGTTAAAGTTTATGAAAGTTTTATTGAGGGCGCTAAAGAGGGTTTCTGGATCGGGGTTAAAATAATCCCTTATTTAGTCGGCATCCTGGTGGCGATTGGAATGTTCCGGGCCAGTGGCGCCATGGATTTATTGGTCGCGGGGCTCAGGCCGATTACCGGTCTGATTGGCTTTCCGGCCGAGGCTCTACCCGTGGCCCTCTTGCGTCCGCTTTCCGGTTCAGGGACCCTGGGCCTGATTTCGGATGTATTTCAAACCGCGGGTCCGGATTCATTTGTGGGGCGTTTAGTCAGCGTGATAGAGGGGAGTACGGAAACCACTTTTTATGTGCTCGCGATATATTTCGGTTCCGTGGCGGTAAGGAAAAGCCGGCACGCGCTGCCGGCTTCCTTGCTGGGAGATCTGGCCGGAGTAGTGGCGGCTTTTATCGTTTGCCGCCTGCTTTTTTGATATGGCCGCTCGTTTAAGGCTTCCTCCCAAGCTTTGCCCGGGAGAGAGTGTCATGCTGGTTTCTCCGGCCTCGCCGCCAGCCGGTCAAAGACATGTGTGTGCGGCCCGGCAGGCGCTAAAACGGCTGGGGTTTAAAGTGCGGCTTGGCCGGGCGGTTTCGCAACGCTACGGATACCTGGCTGGTACTGATCGGGAGCGTACCCGGGATCTGGAAAACGCGTTTCTTGATCCTGCTATCAAAGGTATTTTTTGCACCCGCGGCGGGTATGGAACTTCCCGTCTGCTGGAGCATTTCGATCTACGCTTGGCGCATCGTCATCCTAAAGTCCTGCTGGGTTTTTCCGATATCACAGTGTTACATCTGGCTCTGCAGTCAATCGGAATAGTCAGCTTTTGGGGTCCTATGCCGGCCGCTTCCACCGGATTGAACGACTTTTCCGCTTCTTGGCTCAGCCGGGCCATAATGCAGCAAGCACCGCTGGGACGTGTACCGCTTGATTGCCAATCCCCAGCCGGCGTGCTGCGCAAGGGAAAGGCAGCTGGAAGGTTGACCGGAGGGACCATCACCCTGCTGGCCGCGAGTTTGGGCACGGCTTATGAAGTACAGACTAAAGGCCGGATTGTTTTTTTGGAAGAGATCAATGAAGAACCATACCGGATCGACCGGATGCTTACCCAATTATTAGCTGCTGGAAAATTATCCGATGCCGCCGGAATTGTCCTGGGGATATTCCAGGATTGCGCGCCCCGTCTCTTTACCGGGAAGGACGGCCTGTCATTAGAAAAAATGTTTGCTGACCGCCTGCGTCCACTCGGGATTCCAATATTTTCCGGTTTGGCCATAGGACATATGGCTGATCAAGTTACCCTGCCTTACGGCGTTACGGCACGGATAGATGCCGGGAAATGTGTCCTGGAAATTCTGGAGCCGGGGGTTAACTAAAGCTCCCCACCCTAAAGAGGCTATCTTATAATTCTTGAGCTCGTTATTAAATCGTCATTCCGGCATGATTTTAGCCAGGGACTAATTCATCCCCGGGATGGTTTAGTCCAGTCGGGATTTTTCACCAGCCTGTATATGACCGCTACTGCTCGAATTTTTGTCATTGACGGCCAGCTTTTACTTGTAGTAGCCTTACTTGCAAAGCAATTACTTATCAGTTATCAGTTAACCTTCAGGATATTTTATGGAAAATTCTTTTGACAAAATAATGGCCCGATTCAACGCAGCGATTCAAAATGGTGAAATACATGAAATACATAATTATGAACGTATGAAAGGCTTTTTCCGCGAATTGGATTTTCCTGATCATCCTAGTTTCTGCTGGTTATTCCTCTGTTCACCAAGATATTTTTTGCGACTTTGTATTAGAACTTGAAAAAGAAAACTACCGTCCGGTAGGTTTCCTTGATGATTTAAAAGAAGCAATATCACTTGCAAAGGAGGCGATGGAGGAAAAAGATTGGAATTACTGTTTTCGAAATCTTGTTCCTCTGCTTGATCACCAAAATTATTTAAAAAGAGCAGAAGGCGCGAAAAAACTTGGTCAATACTATTGTAATTTATCTGGGTCTTTGAGAAACGCGCCACCTTTGGTTGATAGTTTGAACTTAATTGCTGAAAAAGAGGTTGTACAAAGAGGTGTGGCGGGTGCTTTTGTTAATGGGTTGGATAAATCTTGCTTGGGATTAGGATGTTTACATGCGGATTACAAAAATGATTTGGAGAAATATAAATTTGATCCTAGAGTATGGGTTTTAGATATTTTAAGGCATAGTAAAGGCGAGGAATTATATACTCCGAATGCCCAATCTTTTGATTTTTATGTTT
>DAOVYW010000214.1 GCA_030635415.1 Candidatus Firestoneibacteriota bacterium | reverse complement strand
TTTGGTTAATAGGCGTTTATTTAAGAACAAGCTTGATGTCTGCATCGCAAATTACCTCCCCTCTCTTTTTATTCTCGGTTATCTGTTCTCTATTTTCGTCCTTTGCCTTCATTTCTTGTCTATCATATTCCGTTCTCTGATCCTTATTCTCCCAGTAGTACATTCACAATCTCCTGCACATCTAAGATGTTGATGTCATCGCTCGTGAGTTTTAATGTGACCGGATTCAGTTTTTTTTGTATCATCTTGGGGAAGCCCCCCCTTCCCGGATGGTTTTTTCACCTTCCAGGGGATGGTCTTTTTGCATGAAAAACCTTATTTTATTATAACATTAGCAGTCTCTCTTTTTTAGATTTTTTTCAGGAATCAGGGTCGAATAACCATTTCACCGCTTCTAAGTCAGGGAGAAAAAACAGGAGGATAAAATAGTGAATAAAATCCAATTAGATAACAAATTGCTTGAAGCAGTGAGGGAAAAATGATTGACTCAACCCGGAAGAGCCCATTGTTTTATCCGCTGTAATTTCATACTCTCGGTCGCAGCAGCATCCAGATAAAAAAAGGCCCTCCCAGCAGGGAGGTAATAATGCCAACCGGCAGTTCGGCCGGAGCCAGTACGATCCGCGCCAGGGCGTCGCATCCGGACAGAAAAACCGCTCCCATTAATATACTGGCACTTACCAGAATCCGGTGATCCGGACCAAAAAGCAAACGGCAGATATGCGGCACTATCAAGCCTACAAAGGCCACCGGTCCGGCAACGGCGACCACGGCTCCCACCATCAAGCCGGCGGAAAGCAAAAGAATGATTTTAGTTTGATTGACATTCATTCCGCGCCCGGCCGCCAGATCCTCGCCAGTGGTCAACAGATTCAAGTCCAACCGCTTTAGGAAAATCACTGTCAAACCAACCAGCGCCAGGGGCAGGGGTTCCAGGATCTGCCTATATCCCACTATTTCCAACCCGCCCATAAGCCAGCGTAGTATCCTCAGGCTGTGAGCCTGGTTGCTCATATACTGCAAGAGTAAAATAAGGCTGGAAAAAAAAATACTAATCGCTACGCCACTCAGCAGCATAACCTCTGAAGGCATACCCCTCCGCCAGCGCGAAAACCCGTATACCAGGCTCAAGGCGGCCAAGGCGCCTAAAAAAGCCATGAGCGTCAGGCCGGATATTCCGGCCAGGCTGAAAGACCAGCCGGCCCAGATATAAAAACCGGCTCCCAGGCTGGCGCCGGAAGCCGTCCCCAGGGTAAAGGGCGTGGCCAGAGGATTTCTGAACATGGCTTGAAAAGTCAGCCCGGCCGCGGATAAAACCCCGCCGCAAAGCATGCCGGCCAGTACGCGGGGCAGACGAAGCTTCCAGAAAATTTCCGATCCCCGGGACGACGGATCACTTAAAACCTCACCAAGCGTAATCCGCTCGATGCCGATAAAGGGGAAAAATATGAGGGACAGCGTGAACAGGCCAAGCAGCATAACCAGGATAAATATGTTTTTTTTCGTATCCTTGCTCACGGCAGCACCATAGTCCTTCCGGTTTCGGGATGCGGAAACAACTTGAATGATCGGCCGTATATTTCCCGCAATACCCCGCCGGTCATTAATTCTTCCGGAGAACCCGTAAACACTACCCTTCCCGCTCGCAGTCCCAGGATACGGTCATGGCCCAGGGCCGCCTGGTTGATATCATGGGTAACCTCGACCAGAGTCACTCCGGCATCCTGATGCAGCGTCTCTAAAAGGTCATGAATTTGGGATTGTTGATAGGGATCTAAAAAAGCCGTAGGTTCGTCCAGCAGCATTATATTGGCGCCTTGAACCAGGGCCGCGGCAATCAGGGTCTTTTGCTGTTCACCGCCTGAGAGTGTACTAACCCGGCGATGCGCAAAATCGGTCATGCCGGTTAAATCCAGAACGCGCTCAACCTCTTCCCAATCCCTCCGGGTCAGTACTGAAAAAGCCGATAGGTGGGCGTAACGCCCCATGACCACAAATTCCCGTACTGTGAAAAGATCATCCCGGCCCGAAGCCTGCGGCACATATGATATCCAGCGGGCCAAAGCTTTTTGCTTGTATTGCGACAGGGGTTTATCACCGACCAGGAGCAGACCCTCTCCGGAAACCAGAATCCGGCAAAAGGCTTTTAATAGGGTGGACTTGCCGGCGCCATTCGGACCGATTATTGCCCAGCGCTCGCCGGCCCGGACTTCAAAATCGATTTCTTCTAAAAGAGTTTTTTTTCCGAGACGATAGGAGAATCCCCTGGCCGCCAGGATTATTTCCACTCCACCTCCGGGTGAAGGGCCTCGCCCAGCGCTTTTAGCAATAACATCATCCGGGGTCCGGGAACCACCAGAAAGTCGCCGGTTAAAATTTTAATCTGTTTCTGTTGAACCGCGGGCAGACCAGGCAGCCCGGACCAGTCGGCGCGAATTTCCTCAATCGTCTTTCCGATTCCCTCCGGATCCGGAATAAGTTCAATCACCACCTCCGGATTCATGGCCAGGATACCTTCGACCGAGACCTGGGGATACTTGGGCGCAGCTCTTTGATAGACGTTTTCGCCTCCTGCCAAGTCCAAAAGTTCGTGGTAAAATTCCCCCTGACCGGCAATATAAACCTCGCTGATTCCCTGGCCGTAATCCCGTCCAATAACCAGCATAACTTTCTTCCGGGTAAGATTCCGGGTTTGTTCCCGGGCTTTAATCAACTGGCGGCTAAAGGCGTCTGCCAGCCAGGCTCCCTGAAACTCGCACTGGCAAAGGTTCCCCAATTGGATAAAAGTACTTATCACGCCGGCCAGGGAATGCATTTCCATAGTTAAAGTGGAGATATTCAATTGCTGAAATCTAAGGCGATGCTCCCGATGTTCCGGCAAAATGATAACCAAATCCGGGTTTAAGGCCATGATGGCTTCATAATTGGGATCATAGTAACCGCCGATTTTAGGGAGTTTCTTCACTTCCGGCGGATAGACGCAATAATTTGTCACGCCCTTAACTAAATCCTTCGCTCCGATGGCGAACAAGGTTTCTGTAATCGCCGGCGCCATGGAAACAATCCGCCGGGGCATCTCTCCGTGTGCCAGAGGCCGGAATTTCAACCGTCCCATGCTTCCGCCGGGCAGGATAAAAGCCCAAGCCGAAGTTATAAAAAGCACTGACCCGGCCAGAACGAGTATTATTTTCAGCCTTTTGAAATTCATAAGTATTTACTCCTAAGACAAGAAACTAGATGCTCAGCTTAATCCCCGCATATGCGGCCAAGCGGGAAGTATTATACCCCATGACCTCCTCATAATCCACATCCAAAAGGTTATCCACCCGGATATGGATCTCAGCCCGGGGCATTACCCGGCAGGTGGCTGCCAGGTTTACCAGGGTATAGGGTTCCAGTAAAGTTTGGTTTAAATCCCAGCGGGGACCGACATGCCGGACATACAGGTTGATACTCGCCTCCGCAAAATCATATCCGGCCTGAAATCCAAATTGGTAATCCGCTCTTCTAAGCAGAGGCTGTGGTCCCATGGTCTCCTCGTATGTCAGGTCTTGGGCTATCAGCCGGCTATAGGTTAATTGCAGTCTGATATTCTGCAAAGGCCTTACTTTCACAAAGGTCTCCCAACCCTTGATAATTACCCGGCTTAAATTCACATATTTAAAGAATCCCTTTTTGAAAATTTGATAAAAAACTTAAATATTAACGTTTAATCTGGTT
>DAOVYW010000131.1 GCA_030635415.1 Candidatus Firestoneibacteriota bacterium | reverse complement strand
CACGGACCTTTTGTACACACGGATGTCAGAGGCTCGCTGGCTCGGTGGGGAAGAAAACCCCAAGAAGTTTTTGCGGAAAAAAAGAGGGTTAAGGGAAAAGATAAACTGTGAAGTTTCGGTTGGATTATATCAGGAAAAAGTTGCTGCGAGGGGCTACAAGCAGAAGGTAAGTATATCGTTTGTATAGGGGCGTTTAATTAAACGCCCCTTCAATACAAAACCATTATGATGCAATATGTTTTTTGTAGGGGCCGCCCTCTGTGGCGGCCCTTGGATTCATGGCCACGCGAATTCGCCAAAGGGCGGGCACACCCTTTGGCTTGCTCCCTTCGGCTTCGCTCAGGACTGGTAGGACAAGGAGCCCGCCCCCGACACCTTGTGGATGATATATAAAATGGTGACAGATTGAAAAAAATGCAAAATATAAAGGGAGAAATGAATTATGGAAAAAGTGCTGATTACCGGCGCATCGTCCGGAATTGGATGGGCGATAGCGCAATTCTTAGCGGATAAAGGCTACCAGGTCTATGGTACAACGCGCTCGCTCAGTAAAAGAGCGGGCCTAATCGCCCAGGCCCAGGCCAAATATGGTGAACGTCTCCAATTTCTGGAAATGGATGTTACCAACGAAAAATCGGTTAAGGAGGGCGTTGATTCCATTATACGCCGGTTTGGCGGGCTGGATATCCTGATATGCAATGCGGGCACCGGTATCTATGGCAGTATAGAAGAGATGCCGATGGAGATGGTTATCCAGCAGTTTGATACTAATGTTTATGGATATCTGCGAGTACTAAAGGCGGTTATTCCCCATATGCGCCAACAACGCTCCGGCCGCATCATTATGATCAGTTCTATGGCAGGAATCACGGCCATACCATATCAGACCCATTATTCTGCCGGTAAATATGCCATTGAAGCCTTTACCGAAGGGCTCCGGCAGGAACTGAGAGGTTTTGGAATCAAGGTGGCGGCCGTACGTCCCGGGGATATCCGAACCAATTTCAATGAAGTTACCTTGAAACATATACCAGAGGATTCGCCATATAAGAAGTGGAGCGAAAAATGCTGGGAAATAATCGATAAGAATATCCGGGTAGCGCCCCAGCCGGTTTTGGTGGCTAAAGTTGTGCATCGTGTTCTGAAAAAACGTTGTCCTAAGACCTATTATTCGGCGGCTGATTTTCTAGCTATGCTGCTCCCGATACTTCTGCCTTTTATGAGTTCCGGAATAAAAGAAAAGGTTATCCGTCTCTTTTACGGAGTGGATTTTTTGAAATAGCCAAATGCTAAAATATCTGATTAGACGTTTATTGCTTTCCTTGCCTATTCTTTTTGGTATCACGGTTATTACTTTTGGGATTATCCATTTAACGCCGGGTGGGTTTACCTCGATACAGATGGATATGAATCCCAATGTTTCTCCGGATTCCGCGGCACGCCTGCAAGAACTTTATGACCTGGATAAACCCTTGTACCAG
Organism: Candidatus Firestoneibacteriota bacterium; assembly: GCA_030635415.1. Taxonomy (GTDB): domain Bacteria; phylum Oederibacteriota; class JAAXVQ01; order JAAXVQ01; family JAUVAV01; genus JAUVAV01. The sequence goes on along the minus strand of DAOVYW010000131.1, from coordinate 5,449 downwards.
CAGTATGTTCTCTGGGTCAGCCGCCTGTTGCGTCTGGATTTCGGGAGGTCATTTCTGGATCAGCGGCTTGTGATCGCCAAGATCGGAGAGCGTCTGCCAGCCACCTTACTGCTGAGCGGACTCTCCATATTTATGATATTTTTATTGGGCATACCCCTGGGAGTTTATTCCGCCATGCATCACAATACCCGCCGGGACCGGGTTATCACCATGATGACTTTTGCCGGATATTCAATACCGGCATTCTGGCTGGCCTTACTATGCATGCTGTTATTTAGCGTAATTCTGGACTGGCTTCCCATGTCTGGAATCCGGGACATTGATCATGATTTCCTCAGTCCCCTAGGAAAATTCTGGGACTATGTTTTGCATCTTATTCTACCGGTAACGATTACGGCTTTTGGCGGATTAGCTTCCATTTCAAGGTATACCAGGGGAAATATGCTGGAGGTGGTCAGGCAGGATTACATTCGTACGGCCCGGGCCAAAGGCTTGGCCAAAAATCGCGTTTATTATGTTCACGCCTTGAAAAACGCGCTGCTTCCAATAATTACGATTATCGGGCTGGCTATACCCGGGCTCATTGGCGGCAGTTTTATCTTTGAAACCATATTTGCCTGGCCGGGTATGGGACGCTTGGCGTATGATGCGGCTTTTGGCTTCGATTATCCGACCATAATGGGAATAGCCGTGATTGGTGCTGTCCTGACACTTTTGGGCAATATTTTAGCTGATGTGCTATATGCCTTGAATGATCCCAGGATTCGTTTATGAGAAGAGCATCCGTATTCTGGAGAAAGTTTATGTGTAAGCGGATCGCGGTTTTAGGCGCTGTTTTGGTTATAATTCTGATTTTGCTGAGTCTGGCAGCCCCGGTGATAGCTCCTTATGCTCCGGATAAACAAGATCTTTCCCAAAAATTGCTTCCGCCCAGTGTGTCACACTGGATGGGTACGGATCAATTGGGCCGGGATGTTCTTTCCCGCATGCTCTACGGCGGGAGAGTCTCGCTTTCTGTGGGATTTGTGGCAGTGGGAATCTCTTTGTTTATTGGGGTCTTGATGGGCGCTCTGGCAGGTTATTTCGGGGGATGGGTGGACCAATTAATCATGCGTACCGTGGATATTGTGTTATGTATTCCCACGCTTTTTTTAATTTTAATGCTGATAGTATTTTTAGGTCCTAGCTTATTTAATATAATGGTAATTATCGGTTTGACTGGTTGGACGGAGTTATCGCGTTTGGTACGGGCCGAATTTCTAACTTTAAAGCAGCGGGATTATGTCAGCGTTGCCCGGGCTGTGGGTGCATCAAATGGGCGCATTATTTTCATTCATATTTTACCTAATGCTTTGGCTCCTATTTTTATATCCGCAACCTTTGGAATAGCTGGAGCCATTCTCCTGGAATCCGGCCTGAGTTTTTTAGGTTTAGGTGTTAAGCCTCCCATGGCTTCATGGGGGAATATTTTAACCTCTAGCACAGAATGTATGAGAGAGGCTTGGTGGCTGACCCTGGCACCTGGGATGGCAATATTTATAACCGTACTGGGATATAATTTACTGGGAGACGGTTTAAGAGATGCCATGGACCCACGCTTATCCGGGGGCGATAATCGTGCCTGATTCTTCAATTCTTTCAGTCAAGGATTTAGTTGTAGCTTTTCCAGGTGTAAGCGGGGAAGGCGTTCAAGTTGTAAGAGGCTGTAGCTTTAGCATCGGTCGCGGAAAAACACTGGGAATAGTCGGGGAGTCCGGATGCGGCAAAAGCATAACCGCTTTGTCTATTCTGGGGTTGGTTCCCATACCCGGGATAATCCAGGGATCTATTAAATACCAAGGCCAGGAACTCGTCGGATTAGAAGAAAAAGAGTGCGAAAAACTCCGTGGAGCTGAAATATCAATTGTTTTCCAGGATCCTTCTACGGCTTTAAATCCGGTTTTTAACCTGGAACAGCAATTAGTAGAGACCATTCTAAGGCATAAAAATATCGGGTCACGAGAAGCTTGTGACATGGCAATTGAGAGCCTGAAACAGGTAGACATACCTGACCCACAGAAACGCATAAAGGATTATCCTCACCAGCTATCTGGAGGAATGAAACAGCGGGTGCTTATTGCCATGGCATTATTATGCGATCCATCCTGCCTGATTTTAGACGAACCAACCACAGCTCTTGATGTTACTGTTCAAGCGCAAATACTGGACTTGATAGAGTTAATACAACGCTCTAAGAACATGTCAATTATATTGATATCACATGATTTAGGGATTATTTCCGAGATTTCAGATGAAATTGCGATTATGTATGCCGGTCGTATTGTTGAGACAACTTGCCCAAGTGAAATAATTAATTCTCATCGGCATCCATATACTAAAGGACTGATTGAATCCATTCCCAAGATTGATTCTAAAAAGAAAAAGCTGAAAACTATAAGTGGATTTCCTCCTGATCCGCAGGAAATGCCGTCAGGATGTCCTTTTCATCCACGTTGTACCCGAAGATTGGAGAAATGTGTGAAGCTAATGCCTCCTAAAACATTAGTTAATGATAATATGAGTTACGCGTGTTGGAATCCGGTGTAATAATGTTTTGCGTCACGAAATGGTGAGGTTTTGCGTAGGGACGGACTTCCATGTCTGCCCAAACGTGTGATGTTGAATTCGTGGGCCGGCATGGAAGCCGGGCCCTACAAAAACATTGGATTATGTACGCAACCAGGAGAACCTGATTTTTTACAATACAATTAAGGACGAAAAATGCTGGAAATAAAAAACTTAGGCAAAGATTATACCACGAAGCATAATGGGATTATTAAGACTAAAAACCTTCTGGTAGCAGTAGATCATATAAGTTTAAAATTGGAAAAGAATAAAACCCTTGGATTGGTGGGAGAATCCGGCTGTGGAAAAAGTACACTCGGTAGATTAATTTGCAGATTAGAAGAACCCAGTCGAGGCGGGATATATTTAGATGGTCAAGCAATTCACGAGCTTAAAGGCGCATCCTTGCGCAGGATTAGATGGAAATTCCAACCGGTTTTTCAGGATCCCTACGGAAGTCTTAATCCCCGGTTTACAGTCTATCGTACACTTGAGGAACCTTTGCGATTGCATGAAAAGCCGGGTAGCAAAGATGAAATCCATAATTTGCTCGAAATGGTGGGATTGGGTTCTGAGGTCATGGAAAGATATCCGCACCAGCTTTCCGGAGGACAACGCCAGCGTCTGGGTCTGGCCAGGGCTCTGGCTGTGGGGCCGGAGTTGATTGTTGCCGATGAGCCGGTTTCTTCTCTGGATGTTTCCATACAAGCACAAATTATCAATCTCTTTCTGGAACTCCAGGCACGACTGCATCTTTCCATGATTTTTATATCTCATGATCTGCGGGTAGTGGGTCATTTAGCAGATGAAGTTGCGGTTATGTACCTGGGAAGAATTATGGAACTTGCGCCGGCAGAAGAACTTTTTAATAATACCGGACATCCGTATACCCAAGCTCTATTGGAAGCTCTGCCAAAACTTGAACCGGGACGAGGAAGATTACGATCGATATTAAAAGGCGAGCTTCCATCACCGGTTAATCCTGCGCCTGGCTGTCGATTTTACAGCCGGTGTAAATATAGAAGGCAAGTCTGTCTTGATTATGAAAATGAGCTTTTTTCAATAGATGCGAATCATACTGTTGCTTGCTGTAGGAGCAAGGAAATAAAGTAGATGCATTTGCAATAATAATTTGAAAATAAAAGAGTAATAATGGTAAAATAATTAAAATTTGTTTGTCTCATTCATAGGAGTTTCCAGATATTGTTGTATTGGGAGAATTGAAATTTTAGAAGCTTGGCCGCCATTTGAGACGGCGACTAAGAAGTGGATGCTCCGTAACTTGCGGGCAGAGGATTAATTTCATAAAGCATGATTTTCAACCAGGATCAGGGATACACTTGACATTACTAAAATAATAATGTATTTTTTTTAATATGTATGAAAAGACAAACTTGTGCGAGGGTGGTGGAATTGGCAGACACATACGTTTGAGGGGCGTATGGAGCAATCCGTGCGGGTTCAAGTCCCGCCCCTCGCACCAGAGCGGTCAATTTCCCTGAAGCAAACCGCAGGGAGATGCTAATAGCAAAGCAGAATAGGTTATATTTTTTGGAGGTGGTTTATGACTGAAAATATATTAATCGCCGAGGATGACGAAAATATCGCTGAATTGGTGAAAATTATTCTGGAAGCCAAAGGGTATTCCACGGTGTGGGCCGATGACGGTAAAAAAGCTTTTGCCATGGCCAAGGAAATGGTGCCGGATCTGATTCTTTTGGATGTGATGATGCCCAAGCTTAATGGTTATGAAGTTCTTAAACTGCTGAAGGAATGTGAGGAACTGAAGCATATTCCGGTTATCTTTGTTACGGTTAAAGGTGAAACCGACAGCAAGGTTGTAGGGCTCCACATGGGAGGACATGATTATATTACCAAGCCTTTTGATCTGGATGAATTAATCGCCCGGGTGGAGGCTGCGCTGCGCATCAAGGGCGAACATGATACTCTGCGGCAGACTAATGCGCGGCTATCGGAACTATCCATGACAGATCCCTTGACCGCTTTATATAACCGGAGATATTTGATGGAAAGATTTCATGAAGAGCTTGAGCGGGCCCGACGTTATAAATATCCGATTGCCTGCATTATAGTTGATATTGATGATTTTAAGGTGATCAACGACACTTTTGGGCACCTGCAGGGCGATCAGGTTCTTCAAAGAATAGCGATTATCATGAAAAACGCCAACCGGGTAGTTGATATTCTAGCCCGCTATGGGGGCGAGGAGTTTATTATGATTCTACCCCAAACCGATTTGGGCGGAGCCGAGACAGTGGGTGAACGTATACGTGCACTGGTCGAAGAGGAGCGATTTGTCAGCAGTGATCCCAAAAAGAGGGTGACTATTTCTCTGGGAGCTACCGCCTATTCTACCGGTAAAATCGGTACCATGGAAGAACTGATTAAACGGGCGGATGAAGCTCTCTATCAATCCAAGAAGACCGGGAAAAATCGGTTTGTCACCATGTCAGTGGAAAATTAAGACCATATGACGGTTAAACTTCGCGCCTCTGGTTGGGAGATTGAAAGCCGGCATCTTTCCTGGGTCTGGGGTCAAGTCAATTATTGGGATTTGGAACGTTCGCGGTGGCGCGATGTCCTTAGGACCTATCGGCAGGCCGGACACGAAGTTGTCTCTATCAGTGTTCTGCCGCGTATCCATCAAACAGCGCCTGGGCAGTATGATTTTGGAAAGATACGTCCTCAGAATGATTTGAGGGGTTTTATATCCGAGGCGGGCGAGCTGGGGCTTAAAGTTGTGCTGGAAGTAGGTCCGCGTGATCTTCCGGGAGTCGCGGCTGCCGGTTATCCGGAAGAGCTTTTGACTAATGAAAAAACCTTG
>DAOVYW010000197.1 GCA_030635415.1 Candidatus Firestoneibacteriota bacterium | reverse complement strand
TGGGAACGGTTTGCTGATCACCGGCAAGAGTAAGGATATACAATTCAGCAAAGGAATAATCACCGGCCTGCAAACCGCCTTTTGGGTTGAGCGCTGTCCTGATATCACGATTCATAACTCCTGGATTCACGGGAATAAAAATGGCATACACTTATTGGGTGCCAATAACAATGTCGTAGTCAATAATTTTATTGAAGGACAAACCGATTACGGAATTATAGTGGAAGATGCCTGTATCGGGACCGTTATTTTTAACAATATCATAACCAATAACAACAATGCCCAGATTTATACCACCTATAGCGGTACGCTTGAAGAATTGGTGACTCCCGATGGTGAGCAGGTTTTTACTACCTGGAAGAGCGAGCGCAATTTTATTTTACCTGTCAGCGGACAAGCTTTTGGGAAACTTTTGGACGATAGTGTTACGCTTTCCTATTTCAATCAAAAAACCTGGATAGGTGCCATGAAGCGGGACGGTTGGGGAAGCAGTTTTTGCTATGCTACAAGCTTTGACCCTGGAGAGCCGGCTACACCGACACTCAACGACATTCCTTTGGGGCATGGCAATAATACATATTACGACAAATATGCTCCGGCGGTTGATTATGGCGGCGTGTCCCGTCCGAAGAACAAGTGGGATATAGGTTGTTGGGAATTAGCCGAAAACACCAATCTGTTTCACCATGTTGGTTTCGCGAACGCAGAGACTCAACGAGAAGATCCCGAAATATGGATTAATACTACAGTCAGGCTTGAAAACAGCAATGACAGCCTGTTGCCTGGCATGCAACCCGATTATCAACTTTATATTTTTCTTTATTCCGGTTCCATGGTATCGCCCGATACCCAGGCTGAAATCACTGGAAGCAACATTAATCCGGTTGCCGGGGAACCGGGTTTGTTTAAGATTGCCAAAACAGATTTTTCCGGATCATTTGATTTACAAGTCAGGCGCAGCCGACCCACAAATAGCGGACAAGTATTTTGCCTGCGCATAGTCGAATGGGAAAAGACTTGGGATGAAACAAACTTATCCTATGGCGGTCGCTCAGGTTCTATGCTGCTGCGCTGGACCAACTGGCCGGATCCGGATAAAACGGTTATAACGGCATCTCAACCGGTTTTAGCCTCAGGCCGGGCGGAGGATCACAGTTTAATTACGATCACGGTGCGTGCTGAAGACGGCAATCCTATGCCGGATTTGTATGGATCGCTTGTGAAAAACTCGGATTTCCAAGCAACCATATCCGGAGCCAACACTTCGCTCTTGGATAATGCCTGGGAGGAAAGCCCTGACGGGTCGGCGATATATTCAGCAAAAATGAGCTCCTCTCTGGCTGGTCATAAAACTATAAGCATCAGTGTTATGGGGATTGAAATCAACACTAAACCAATGATTGAGTTTCTTCCCGGCTTATACGGTATAGTCAGTGATGCCGTTAGCGGGCAGGGTTTGCCCGATATTCGCTTAACGCTCAAGACCTCTGAAAACACAACAGTGGCGGTGGCGCAAACCAATGCAGTAGGGGCATATAAATTTTTAGTAGCTAATCCCTCAGCTTTGCCCTATATTTTAAGAGTTGAAGATTCCATACACCTCAATTATCCGAGTACGGATATTGAGGCGATTCTTTCTCAGGATACGGCCCGGGAATTTAATATCCGCCTTCAGCAAATAGAGGGATTAGCCATCACACATCATGTTTTTCCCAATCCGGTCCCGCGCGGCCAACGCGTTACCATCCCCTTTGATTTACCTGATAAAGGCCGGTTTACTCTGGAAATTTACGATTTGCGCGGACGGCATATTATTACCCTAATTGACGCGCTCACCGGCGCGGGCAAGGGCCGGATAGTCTGGTACGGAATAAATCAGGCCGGTAAGCGGCTGGCTCCTGGAACCTACATGGTGATCATGAAATTGGATGGCCAAATAAGCAAACAAAAAGTCGTGCTTACCCCGTGAAAAAATATTCGGTCATTGTGCGGAATACTAAAAATCTAGTTACTAAAAGATATAAAGGAGGAACCTGCTGGTTGAAAAAAAATTTGCTCCTGTTAAGCTGTCTCTTTTTTCTGCCTAGTCAGGTTCAGGCTTTTGGTACCGATGAAGCCGGAACCTCAGCTGCCTTATTGTTGGCGCAGCCGGCTTCTTCGCGATTACTAGCTATGGGCGGGGCAGGCACTGCCGCAGCGGTGGGAGTGCAGGCTTTGGACTGGAACCCGGCTGCTTTGACATATTATGATTATCTTAATGCGGAACTTTCCTTTTGCCGCCATCTTCTGGATACAGAACTTGGTTTTTTCCGGGCAGCTTGGCCTCTGTCCTGGGGCGTACCGGCCTTAAGCCTTACTTATGCCCAGACCAGCGATATCCATGGCTATGACAGTTTCGATAATCCCACCGGCTCTTTTGCGACCAGGGATATGGATGTTTCCCTGGTTTGGGGCCAAATGATAGGAGCAGTGGCCTTGGGCCTGGCGCTGCATTATATTTTCCAGGATCTGCATACTGCCCAGGTAAGAGGCTGGGGCCTGGATCTCGGGGCGGATTGGGAAATCGCTCCTGATCTTCGCATAGGCGCGGCGTTGCTGCATTGGGGTCAAACCGATAGCGGAGATCCCTTAAGTTTTGAAATTCGAACCGGGGCCGGTCTGGTATTGTTTTCCAATTTAAATCTGGCGTTAGATATTGTCCTGCCGCGTGATCGTAATTTTTATCTCGGGAGTGGGGTGGAATGGAATGTTTTTGAATTTCTCGCCGTGCGAGCAGGATGGCATAACGGGCCGGCCGACACGGCAAAACTGGCAGAAATATCCTGGTTTACCACGGGTATTGGTTTCAAGTGGAAAGATTACTATCTCGATTATGTGTTTGAACCCGGGGGCTTTATCGGCGACGCGCATTTTATTACTTTAGGTTATCGTTATCATCCGCCCCCTGCGGAGCCGCGTGAGTTATCTGAAAAGATTTCTTCCCCGGCGTCCCTTCCAGCCGTTCATCCGAGACCAGTAGCTCCTGAATCGCGTGAAAAGCTGCCGGCACGCAGCAATGATTTTCAAATGATCTTTATGCCAAAACCTATTGATCAAAACTATCAAGTAAAAGAATTACATTTTAAAATCAAAGACAGTGAAGGCAATGTCCGGCGCGAGTTTTCTTATGCCCACCAGGCAATCCCCCGTCAGCTTGCCTGGGATGGACTGGATGCCGAGGGCCGGCCGGTAAATCCCGATGGACTGGTGTATCAGTTTGAATATCTTACTGACCGTGGGTTAATAACCCAAACCCAAACCTGGCCAAGGGTTTTGCCGGCCACGAAATTATGTTTTGAAAAAAAGGGTGAAGGCATAGAACCAGGGGTTTTATTTCAGTTTAAGGGAGATGTGAAAAAAATTAACTCCTGGATTTTGAATATCGAAGAAGACCGAGGGAAGCAGGTGAACACCATAAAGCAACCCGGCCCCTTACCGGCCAGGCAGTTGTGGGATGGACGGGATGAGCAGGGTGCCTTCGCGGATCCTTCCCAACATTACGCCTATCAATTACACATGGCAGATTGTGAGGGATCCCGAATTATTATTCGAAAAACTATTATTCCTTTATCGGCGGAATTCCTTTCGTGTGATAGCAAGCAAGTGCGTTTTAAAATAGGCGGGATTATATTTGACTTTAAAAAAGCGGATATTCAACCGGAGATGCTGCCTCAGCTTGAAAAGGTTTTGGAGATTTACCATAAATATGGTTCGCAAAGCCGGGTTGCTATTGAAGGGCATGCTGATTCCATTGGCCGAAAATGGGGTAATTACAATATAAGCTGCCGGCGCGCGGAAAACATAAAAAAATACCTGCGGCAACACGGGATACCCTATTCCTGGAAAATCGCAACGCAAGGCCGCGGCGCGGAAAATCTTTTAGTTAAAAGCAGTGTTTCCCAAAAGCAGGCTAAAAACCGCCGTGGAGAAATTATTTTTGCCATACCGTCCCCGGTCGAAAAATAGTAACTATAATTGGACTATGGAAGCTGTTCTTTGATCGGAATAACATTGCCCTCTAACCATCCACTGATCAATTATTCGTCTGCACAAATTTTTGTAAGACGAAAATCTGGTATTGGTTTATGCTACGATATTGTTGCTATAAATTCTTCCGCAGTGAATACTTTGAAGTTTCACATGATTTTTGGAGCTAGGTATTTTAGTCACTTTAGTGTGAAGTCGTGTTTTTAAAATC
>DAOVYW010000037.1 GCA_030635415.1 Candidatus Firestoneibacteriota bacterium | reverse complement strand
TTCTTGCGAACTTGTGCTTATTATAACCCACGTGTCTAAAGGAAAGGCAGGTCATTTTTTATTCCCCCACCCGTCAGCCATTATGTCTTTTCAAAAGGGGGATTGAGGCTTAAAACCTGCTTTTGTGCCTAAGTCCGACAGGCTTCTAGTGTTTCACTGAACTGCCTTGATGACCAGGATAATTTTAGCTTCTTTACCATCCTTGGTCATACCGAATTTCATGCGCGAGATCAAGCGGGTGATTATGGTTTTTAAATTACTGTTATTAAAGGTGTCTTTTTTCACCTTGATATTAGTAATCTTGCCCTGCGGATCAACCTTGATTTCAATTTCATACCCTCCGGGGGTCCCTTCCTTCGAAATAACACGGGCAATATAATTGCGGTAGCGGGCTACCTCTTTTTCCACTTGCGCCTTATCCAACTGGCCTTCAATCTTTTGAATCAGTACTGTGCTGCTATATTTGGATTTTGCTCTTAAGCCACTGACTCCACATGACTTTGGAATATCGAGCGCTTGCGCAGCCTCCTGGTCAAGCAGTCCGGCAGCAGTACCGGCGCCGGGTAAACCCGTGCCGAGTAAATTCAAGCAGGAGGGGTCGCTTGGCATAGTTGCTTTTTTCATCTGGGTGGAAGGCTGGCCTGGTGCTTTAGACTCCGACATTCTCATTCTGCCAGACACCGCGGCATCAGATACGCCCTGGGGCAGGGGCAAGGGTTGTTTGACAGTATGCCGGGGTTTGCCGTCTGCGCGTTTCTCTGTGTCCACTGCTACAAAAGAGGTGTAGTCAGTCAATAGATTATAATCAAGCCCTAATTGGGTAACCTCTTTTACCTGCTTATCATCGTAAGACAGCTTGACCATATCTGCCAGACGCATAATCCGATGACGGGCCCAAAGATATCGCAAGGCTTGGTTCCTGGTCGTGATATCCCCCGCGCTGACCCGGATATCCTGCCGATACGGTTGGCCGGCGGTTTTCCCCGTAACGGTAATAGTGCCTTGGGGGGTGCCGTGATATTTGCCAAACACCACAACCGGTTTTTTGGCAAAAAGATCAGGAATAGAACAAGGCTCCACATCACTCACATTAAGGCCATTAAATTTGACTTGAATGTCTGTTAACACCGGTGATTCAATATATTCCTTGAATTGTACAGCTTTGGATTTGGCTTCCCGGTCATTGAGGATAATAAAGGGTTCGCCCATACCGGCCCGGGCCAGGCCTTCAATTAAAAAGCGGTTGACCGAACTGCCGATGCCAAAGGAAAACACATTTCCTTTATTCAAATGTTTTCGGATATAATCAAAAGCATCTTTTTCTACGGTTACATAACCATCAGTAACAATAACCATACTCCGGGAAATATTTTCTTCCCGCCGGGGTAAGGCCATGGCTTTTTTTAAGGCCGGCATCAGCTCGGTTCCGCCGCCGCCGCGCTGGCGCTCGACCAAAGCAATCGCCTTTTCCAGATTGCTCCGGGTGGCCGGTAATGATTGCCCGGAAAGCACGGAATTGCCGCCGGAAAACAGCATCACATTAAAGAAGTCGCTGGATTTTAAATTGCCCAAAAGATCTCTCATCAAGGCTTTGGTTACATTCAGCGGGAACCCACGCATGGATCCGGAAACGTCAATAATGAAAATATATTCCCGCGGGACAATCATGTTGGCGGCCACGCGTTGGGGAGGTTCCAGCATTAGTAAAAAGAAATCCTCCTTTTTGCCGATATTCATGAGCAGTCCGCTCTCAATCTTATCCCCGGCCAGGCTGTATTGAATCACTACATCGCGGTTATTCGTTTGGTTGCTCTCTTTTAATCCGATATGGGCGCTGGTTTTACCGGTGTATTCAATATTAATATCATGACTGGGGCTGGTTAGTCTGGCCAGGGATACGCCGCTGTTAATGGTAAGCCCGAAACTAAAGGTAGAAGGAGTATCTTGGCCTTCTTTCAGATAGGGATTGGCTACCCATTGGTCCTGAGTCCCGGCGGTTTCAGCGGTTTGATTGGAATAGCGGGGCCCCACTACGGTGGGATAAACAAATTCATAGGTGTTGTTTTCAGGCACTAGAAGTTCAGTGTAATTCATACTTACCTTGATTTCATCTCCGGGCAAAATATTACCCACATTCATCTGGAAAACATTGGGACGCTGTTGTTCCAGCAAGGAAGCGGTTTTTCCTTCGGCCAGGGCTTGCGCATACGTTTCCCGGGCTTTTTTACGTTCCTCGATTTTGGCGTCTATGGTCCGCTCACCAATGGTCATGCGCATAGCATAGACCGCGGCCCGGGAAGAAGCCGGGAAAACATAAATCGCTTCCAGGGTGTTTTGCCCCTCGTTTTTATAAACCTGCGTCACCTGAACGTCAGCGATTACTCCGGAAATTGTAACCTTTACTCCTGTGCTCTTGAGCGGTAGCTGGTCCACCTGAGAATTATCGCTTTTCACAAAAAAGTAGGGCGAAAGCGTTTTGTCCAGGTTTTGTTCCGGCTTGGGGGGTGGCTGGGTAGCGCCGATCAGGGGTAAAACAAAACTTAGAGAGCCTAACAATATCATGCGGGTTAAACAGTGTGACCATCGTCTCATGGCAGCCTCCTTAGGGTTTGGGCTCGGCTGGTATTTTATCCGGCCGGCCTTTTTCGATAATTGGTTTTTGTTCCGGTTTTAATATGGATTTAAGGTAAAGGAGCGAGTTGGTTCGCAGCGAAATAATTTCACCCCGGAGTTTTCCAATGGCAACGGTTAAGTGATCGACTTTTTCCCGTCGGGGTTTGTCTTTTCGTACTTCCCGGCGCAGCTGATCATGTAAGGTTTGCCATTTTTTCTCCAATCGCAGTAAAGCTTTCCTGCTTGCTTGACGTTCTTTGATAAGCTTGGCTTTTTGCCCGGCATCAAGCTTGAGTGTTTCGGCCAGGGTGGCAATTTTGGATTTTTCCTCTTGGTCGAGCGCGGCCCAACCTGTGCCCGCCAAAAGCAGAATCAGACTCACGGCTATGCCACATACGCTTTTTTTCATTTTTATCCCTCCTTTTTAGGGAATCACAGCAGCAACTTCGCGACTTGTGTTGCCACGCCCAGTTCCTCATATAGCGATCGATCATTAATCGGATTTTGTAAATGAATATCCAAGTCAGCGGCAAGGGTAATCGGATACCGGTCTGTTTTCTCTGCCGGCGGCAGCAGAACCATTAGCATGACTGCTGCTGCGCCTGCCAAGACCGGCATTCCCCACTTTAGCCAGTTAATCGGCTTAACCGGGTCGGCCTTTATTTTAGCCAGGGTTTTTCCGGCTAACCATTCCGCCGGTTCTTCATCAAACGCTTTATCTAATAAAGCTGCGGCCTGTTGATGCCCGGCCAGTTCCCGCTGGCAGGTTTGACAGATTTTAATATGCTCGGCCATTAGGCTTGCTGCTGCTTGGTCAAGCAGACCCAGGACATAGGCTTCCAGTTTTTCATTCCCATATTCACAGGACATAGCTTTCCCCTCCCTGAGCCTTGAATGATTCTTCAAAGGCTTTTAAGCCCCGGCACAACCGTACTTTAGCGGCGCTGAGACTGATGCCAAGCATCGCGGCGATTTCTTTCGCGCTTAGATCTGAAGAAAAACGCAACGCCAGTATCTCGCGATAAATCGGGCTTAACTGATTCACCACGTGCCAAACTTTTTGTTTCACTTCAGCTTTTAATAACCGGTTTTCCGCTTGGGGCATTTCAATGGGTCCTGGCATACGATCTTCACCCATGATGATTTCCTGTTTCTGACGCAGCCGGTCACGTCCGAGATTTATGGCCACTTGGTAGAGCCAAGGTTTAAGCGGTCGCATGGGATTGTAGTGATCGCGTTTTTCATATATTTTGATAAACACATCCTGATAAAAATCAGCGGCCTTATCACGCGAAGCAAATAGACGCAGCCCCAGATGATAAATTCCTTTTTGATGGGTCAACATAATCTCTTCCAGTGCCGTCATATCACCCTGAGCAAACCGTGCTTCCAGGCTTGGAGGCGCATTAGTAGTTGGGGTAAAAAGGCAGGGTAGCTTCATTATCTCCTCAAATATCATGATTCGCCTCATTTTCCAATAAAATGCCGGGATTGCCTACTATTTTCCCTGCTATTTATGATACGAATGAGGTTACCAAAAGGTTACAGGTTAAATGTTCATAAACTGGTTTATTCCCTGCAACTTGCTTCAGGGTTCCCTTATTGAGTTCCCCCTTTTCCCTGGACAAAACCATCCAGGACTGGCAAAAAGGGGGATTTTACAAATAATAAATCAGGTTAAATACCCTGGGGGACTGCCTCAGGGTATTTCATTCATCTTTCCCGTGGAAAGAACGCAATTGCTTCTTGGCGGATTGATGACGCTTGTCTTCCAGCATCTTTTCCTTGGCCCGGCGGGAACGGCGTCGTTTCTGGCGCCGGACTTTTTCCCGCTTTTGTTCGGCTTCGCTCCTGGCTTTATTTAATAACTGGTCCAGTTTATCAGCCAGTTGGCGGCGGGCCAGGAAGCGATTCAGGCTTTGGGAACGTTCCCGCTGGCAGCGAACCTCCAGCCCGGTGGGGCCGTGTCGCAGAACCACGCAGGTGGAGGTTTTATTGACATGCTGTCCACCCGGTCCGCTGGAGCGGATAAAGCTTTCTTTGATGTCCTGTTCCCGAAGTCCCAAGTCCTGCATGCGTTTTTTCAGGGTCTCGTATTTTTGTTCGCTTACTGGGAAATCGGGCATAAGTAAAATCTCTCTCCTCTCAAATCAAAGCCTCTGGATTCCGGCCGGTCCTGCCTAATATATCACACTGCTCTCAATTTTGCGGAGAGCGATATTAAGGAATGACAAATTTAAACATTTCAGATTATAATACTCTTGATTTAAGGTTTAAAGAAAATTTTATTGGGAGGAAAAACATGTCGCAGGAAGTAAGTCCCCTGGCGCTGGCCTTGATTATAGTGGGTGCGTTTTTAAGTTTAGGCCGGGAGTATTTAACCGCCCTATATATCAAAATTTATGCTTGGCGCACTAAGCGTCAGCCGGATGGACGTCTGCCGGCCGGAGTGCGGACTTATTTAATGTTAACCGGCATGATTTTCACTATTATCGGTTTGCTGGGCCTGTTCGGCCTGATACGTTTATAATGGATTATCTAAAAGGGTAGGGATTTTGGCCCGGACTTCTTCCTCAATATTAAGCATTTTCTGGATGTTAAGGGATAGATCTTCCAATTCAAACGGCTTGGTCATATAAAGATCCGCTTGTAGAACATACATACCCTTCACTTTTGCCATGAAATTATTCAGGGCGGAGAGAATAATCACCCTGGTGTTTTTAGTGGTAATATTTCCCTTAATGCTATGGCAGACTACCCAACCATCCACTTTGGGCATCATAATATCTAAAATAGTAAGATGAGGCTTGGTTTCCGCCACTTTTTCCAGGGCATTCAATCCATCCTGAGCCGAAATAGTTTGATAGCCCTCAGCCTGCAATTGATACTGGATCATTCTTACTATATCCTCTTCATCATCAACGATGAGGATGCGTTTTAAAGACTTGGCATGGCGAATCAAATCTTGGTCAGAAGAGCGGTTATCTGAAACATCCATGCTTCTGCCTCCTTGGCATGGTTTCTAATAAAAAACCTGGATAATAATATTTTCGGTTTCCACCGGCAAAATATTAAATATTATTTGTTGCGGAAGTTACTGATTCTGCTGCAAAATCCTTTTTGCTGTCTTTGCGAGGAGCAGTAGCGACGAAGCAATCTTGATTTTATAAGGATAAAATTAAGATTGACACGCTCCCTACGGTTGCTCGCAATGACATCTTAGGGGGTTTTGCAGCAAAATCGTTACATAAATACGTTTGTATGTCCGCATGATGTCCGAAATTTTAGCGCCATGTACTTTGGAAAGAAGGTATCTTGGGAGGGAATGAAAAAGACTGAATAATTAAGGAATAAATTTATCTGTGTACGGAAGTATTATTATTGGTTAAAAAATATGGGTAAAAGATCCCATAAAATAGCGTGCAAAATATACATCTAATCCTCCCGGAATCCTTGCGAAAAAATAATGCCAAGCTAATCATTGAGGAATGTACTGAGAGACTGTTGGACTTTAAGCTCAAAGCAATTTTTTCCGTAGCTTCCCCCTTTGAAGAGACTGTGTCGCAATTCGAAAAACGTGATTGCCGCGCTCCCTTCGGTCGCTCGCAATGACTGTTTTTAAAGGATTTTCTGTCATTGCGAGGAGCGTAAGCGACAAAGCAATCTCTAAAACAGGCATTACAACACAGCCTCGCAAAAGGGTGAGAATAACTAAAGTCCGACAGGCCTAGTTGCTTTATCTATATTTTTAAATGCGCATTTTCAACTTGACAATACTATTTTTAACAGTAATTATTAACCTTTGTTTATCACCACGGGTCTAAATTTGCCATATATCTGTGGCACCATTCAAATTTAAGAGGCATTAATGGGTATTAAAATCGCGGTATTGGCATCAGGTGGAGGAAGTAATCTTCAGGCCCTGCTGGATGCCTGGCGTTCCCGGCAATTTGGAGAGGCAGAAATCGTACTGGTGGTGAGTGATAAACCAGGAGCTCGCGCGCTGGAACGAGGCCGGGAGGTGGGAGTAACCAGTATCGGCCTGGATCCGGCCGGATTTCCCAGCCGGGAGGCCTATGATCAAGAGCTGGCCAGGCAGTTAAGCCAACACAGTATAGATTTGGTATGCCTCGCCGGTTATCTGCGGATTTTAACTCCTGAATTTACCAGGATTTTTAGCTTGCGGATTTTGAATGTTCATCCCGCCCTTTTACCGGCTTTTGGAGGTTTGGGTATGTTTGGCCCTCATGTACATGATGCGGTAATAGCTTCCGGGGCCAAATACTCGGGATGTACTGTACATTTTGTTGATGAGGGTACGGATACCGGACCCATTGTACTTCAATCTGTGGTTCCGGTAATGGACCACGATACCCCTAAAACCCTGGCTGAAAGGGTATTGGTAGAGGAACATAGAATTTATCCCCGGGCAGTGGCCTTATTTTGCGAGAACCGGCTGCAGGTACAAGGTAAGCGAGTGCGGATTTTGGAAAAGGCCTGAAGCATGGGAATTTGTGGTTGGAGGTTTAAAAAATCGTGGTAAAGATCAGAAGAGCATTAATAAGTGTTTCTGATAAAACCGGATTGGAAGCTTTGGGACAAGGATTGGCCCGGCAGGGAATAGAGATTCTTTCCACCGGCGGCACGGCCAAGGCTTTGAAGGCCGCGGGCCTGGCAGTGCGGGATGTTTCCGAAGTAACCGGATTTCCCGAGATGATGGACGGCCGTGTCAAAACCCTGCACCCGAAAATTCACGCGGGTTTACTGGCCCGGCGTGATAACCCTGACCATATGAGTCAGATCCAGGCGCAGGGCATTGAGCCTATTGATATGGTGATAGTAAATCTTTATCCTTTTGCAAAAACCGTCGCGCAGGCCGGAGTGAAATTAGAAACCGCGATTGAAAATATAGATATCGGAGGACCTTCCATGATACGCTCGGCTGCCAAGAATTTCATGAGCGTAGCCGTGGTGGTAAATCCAGGGCGTTATTCCCGGATTTTATCCGAACTGGACGCTAATCAGGGACAGATAGCTGAGAAAACACTGCGTGAGCTGGCAATCGAGGCTTTTGACCATACAGCGGAGTATGATGCGGGAATTCATCGCTATCTTCAGACCTCCCTGATTGAAGGTGAATCGCCGGTTTTTCCGGAGATTATCCGTTTTACTTTTATTAAGCAGCAGGCCCTGCGTTATGGAGAAAATCCTCATCAGCAGGCAGCCTTTTACCGGCAGGAACCGGTTGGCAATCAAGAACCCGTACCTTCCGTAGCTTCAGCGAGTCAGGTTCACGGAAAGGAACTTTCTTTTAACAATATCATGGATATTCACGCGGCTCTGGAAATAGTCAGGGATTTTGAAGAACCTGCGGTCTGCGTGATTAAGCACACCAATCCCTGCGGCATGGCCGTAGGAGTGGATATTAACCAGGCGTTTCGCAAAGCCTATGCGGCAGATCCACTCTCTGCTTTTGGTGGGATTGTAGGACTCAACCGGACATGTACCGCTGAGATTGCCCGGAGTATAAAAGACATTTTTCTGGAGTGTGTAATTGCGCCGGGTTTTGAATCCGAAGCCCTGGCAATATTAAAAGAGAAAAAAAATATCCGCCTGCTGGAAACCGGATCTATGAAATGTCAGGAAAAGCAGGCAAATTCCTGGATGGGAATGGATTTCAAGCGGGTGGTTAATGGACTCTTGCTCCAGGAACGGGACCAAGGCATGATTACTTCTCAGGACTTGAAAATCGTCACTAAACGCCGGCCGGAAGAGGCGGAAATCCGGGATTTACTTTTTGCCTGGAAGGTTTGCAAGCATGTGAAGTCGAATGCCATTTTGCTGGCTAAAGACGGCGTCACTTTAGGCATTGGCCCGGGACAGACCAATCGGGTGGGAGCTGTGGAGATTGCGCTGCGGAATGCCGGAGAAAAGGCTTGCCATGCGGTTTTGGCCTCAGACGCTTTTTTTCCCTTCCGCGACGGTTTGGACGCTGCGGCCCAACAAAAAGTTGCGGCCGTTATTCAGCCGGGAGGATCAGTCAAGGATGCCGAGGTTATTGCGGCTGCGAATAAGCATAATATGGCCATGGTTTTTACCAATGTGCGGCATTTTAAACACTAGTAAAAGTAGGCTCCAGGAGGTGTTAGCCGCGTGAAAATTCTTGTGGTGGGCAGTGGCGGCCGCGAATACGGACTGGTTTGGGCTGCCAGGCAATCAAAACAGGTTTCCGAGGTTTTAGCTGTTCCGGGCAATGCCGGTATGGCTGAGTTGGCCCGTTGTATTCCCATATTGCCGGACAACATAGAAGGCCTGGTTCAACTGGCTTGCCAGGAGCGGCCGGACCTGGTTTTAATTGGTCCGGAGCTTCCGCTTTCTCTGGGGTTAACCGACCGGCTGACCAAGGAAGGCATACCGGTTTTTGGTCCCACGGCTGAGGCGGCCCGGCTGGAAAGCAGTAAAGCCTTTGCCAAAGAATTTATGGACCGCCACAGCATTCCCACGGCTAAATATCGGGTTTGTGAGACAATGGAAGCGGCGGAAGCCGTGCTGGATGATTTCGGTTTGCCAATAGTAATTAAAGCGGACGGCTTGGCCGGCGGCAAGGGAGTTACAGTCGCGGAAACCAGAGAGCAGGCCATGAAAGCTATTGGGGCCGCTATGCAGGAGCAAGTCTTTGGCGAGGCCGGGAAGCGCGTGGTTATTGAGGAATGCCTGCAGGGTGAAGAAGCCAGTGTACAGGCTTTTACCGACAGCCGCATAGTGGTTCCCGTGCTTTCAGCCCAGGATCATAAGCGTATAAATGAAGGGGATCAAGGTCCGAATACCGGTGGCATGGGCGCTTATGCCCCGGCCCCGGTTATGACCCCGGAATTAATAGAGCGTGTTAAAATAGAAATACTGGAGCCAACGGTTGCCGGTATGGCGGCAGAGGGCCGGCCTTATAAGGGAATACTTTATGCCGGCTTGATGATTACGGCGGATGGACCCAAGGTGATAGAATATAATTGCCGTTTTGGCGATCCTGAAACCCAGGTCGTTCTACCGCTTTTAGGCTCGGATTTAATAGACGTGGCTTTAGCCTGCATTCAAGAGCGGCTGGGACCGGAACAAGTGAAGCGGAAACCCGGAACAGCGGTCTGTGTGGTACTGGCAGCTCCCGGTTATCCCGGATCTTATCCCAAGGGCCTGCCCATTAGCGGGTTGGAAGCCGCCCTCGCCGTACCGGATATAATGATTTGGCATGCCGGGACCGCACAAAAAGAAGACCAACTGGTTACTGACGGAGGAAGAGTCCTGAACGTAATCGCGGTTGCTCCGGATATTGCCACGGCCGTGAAAAAAGTTTATTCCGCGGCAGAGAAAATATCTTTTGCCGGGGTACATTACCGCCAAGATATTGCCTATCGAGCGTTGAAGCGGGATAAAAAATAACGGGAATTTAATCTTTCCGTAACAGAAACTAACTAATTTATAGAAGGAGAGTGTTGGCATGCAAGACAAGGCCTTGGTTGGGATAATAGTAGGTAGTGATTCTGATCTGCCGGTTATTCAGGAAACTGTAAACATGTTGGAATATCTTGGGGTGGGTTATGATCTGACCATAGCTTCAGCCCACCGTTCGCCCGCCCGGGTGCGGGAATGGGTCCAAGCCCTGGAAAAACGGAGTGTGGAAGTTTTTATCGCGGGTGCCGGCGGAGCCGCCCATTTGCCCGGCGTAATCGCGGCTGAGACTATTATACCGGTGATAGGTATTCCTATGCCGACCCTGTATTTAAGTGGGCAGGATTCGCTCTATTCCGTGGTGCAGATGCCTTCCGGTATACCCGTGGCGACCATGGCTATTGGCAAGGCCGGAGCTGCGAATGCGGCGCTGCTGGCGACCCAAATTCTGGCCCGAAAATACGAGAACCTGTCAACCGTGCTTAAAAAATTTAAAAATGAACTTTACCAGGGTGTGGAAAAAAAAGCCGCCAAACTGGATCAGTTTGGGATTAATAAATATATTGAAACCATGTAAGGAGCCGGAATTTTGTCCGACCCCAGCCAAGCGGTTTTTAAGCCGGACCATGGAACAGGTTCGACGTGCCATAATTTCAGCTACGGTTGCTTTAAAGGCGGGCCGGTTGGTGATTCTGCCTACGGACACGGTTTACGGATTGGCTGCCCGGCCGGAAGCCGGAGCGATTCAGTGGATTTATCGTGCCAAAGGCCGGCAGGAGAATAATCCCCTGGTGCTGCTTATTTCCGACATACAGGAGGCAGCTAAATATGCCAAGGTTACACCCCGGGCCAAGGCTGTAATGTTAAAATACTGGCCAGGAGCTTTAACTCTGGTACTTCCGGTTAAGCCTGGAACTTCCTGGGGACGGCTGACGCGGGGCGGAAGGAGTATAGCCTTACGTATACCGGATCACGACCTGACCCGCCGGATTATCCGGGAGGCCGGGGGGGCTTTAGTTATGACCTCAGCCAACCGTACCGGGTGCCCGGCGCCGGTTTCCGCTTTAAATATAGACAAGAAAATCCTGGGTTTTTCGGAAATGATCGTGGATGCCGGAAAAACCAGGATCCGCATCCACTCCACAATTGTTAAATTATCCGGCCAAAAGCTAAAAGTATTGAGACAGGGAAGTATAATAATTTGAAACTTTTTCAGCGGCGCGGGTTTGTTAACTATGGATAAAAAGGTGTCGATGGATGAGCATACACAGTTGATGCTTCACTTCCGGGAAGGTGACGAGAGCGCGTTTGAAACCTTGGTGGAGTTTTATAAGTCCAGGGTGGTGGGAGTTGCTTATCGTTTTCTTCAAAACTCGGAAGAAGCCAGGGATGCGGCGCAGGAAGCTTTTTTGAAGATGTATTGTGCGCGGGATAAATATCATCCGGGAACATCGGTTTTTGCTTCCTGGTTATATACTATTGTAAACCGGGTATGTCTGAATATTCTCCGGCATCGGCGCCGTCATCCGGTACAAAGATTGGAACCGGAATTTGGGACTGAGGGTGGAAGAAGCGGGAGGCAGTTGGCGGATAGTCGAGTCGGAGATGCGATGCTAACCCTGCTGCGGACCGAGACCCAAGTTGCGGTGCGGAAAGTTGTGGCGGAACTTCCCGAGACCGAGCGGATGGCGGTTATTTTGGATCAATGGGAAGAAATGTCCTTGGCGGAAATCGGGCGGGTTTTAGATAAGAGTGTTTCCGCCGTTAAATCGATCCTCTTTCGGGCCCGCGCAAAATTAAAAATAAAGCTGGCGGGTTATCTGGATCAGGAGAGTGAGGGGTAAGGATTATGGATTGCAGGGATTGCCGGGAGAAAATGCCGGAATACATCAAAGGCTGGCTGAAGCCTGAGCAGACCATGCGGTTTGAAAAGCACCTGGGTCTCTGTCCCATGTGCCGCCGCGAGGCGGCACGGGAGCGCCGGCTTTCCACGCTTTTAGAAGACTGGACAATTCCGGAAAAAGAATTGGAATTTGATATCCAACTCGCCGCCGGCCTGGCAAGCATAAAAGAAAAAGAGCGGAAGCGGGGAGACCGATGGTGGCGGAAGATTATATTGCCCCGGACTTTACGCCTGGCTTATTCCGGATTGGCGGCAGGTGTGATCATAGTTGCGGTAATCCTGGCGGGCCGGTTAAGCAGTGATTTTTTGTTTATCCGAGCCGGGAACACGGATTTAATCATAACTCAGGAAATGGAAGTATTGCAGGAATTCGATTTGCTGAGAAATATGGAATTATTCGAGTATTGGGAGGAAATCGAAGGTATTGAGCCGGCTGACAAGGAACATTCGTGAGAATAACATTAGTTCTGTTGGGATTATGTTTTTGCACGGCGTGGGTGTGGGCCGGAGAGATTCCCGGCAGCAGAGAAACGGATATAATTCAGGAGGATGAATACCTGATAGATGATCTCGAAGTTCTGGAAACACTGCGACTGCTTGAGCAGTTGGGTCTGCTGGAAGATTATGCCATGCTGAGCCAGGGAGGAGATATCGATATGTGGTTTGAGATGGACAAGGAGGCGGATTAAGGTGTGCCGGAAACTTATTGCCATATTAATTTTGATATTCTGTGGGGGCTTCGCGGCTAGAGCGGAAGCAACGACAGAACGGGCTGCGGCCAAGCCGACCGAGGCGGAGAGCGCCGAAGTTACATCGAAAAAATGGAAACGCTGGCAAACCATGACACCTGAGAAACGGGAGGCTCTTCGTGCCCGTTATCGTTCCTGGCGTAAAATAGCGCCGGAGCAGCGGCAAAGGTTGAAGCGGCGATGGAAAAAATTCCAGAGTCTTTCCCCGGAAGAACAAGACCGGTTGCGGCGTTCCCACCGGCGCTTTCTAAAACTTAAGCCCCACGAGCGAAAACAGATTCGAACTCGGTACACCCAGTGGAAAAAGCTGCCGGCCGGGAAGCGGAAACAAATCCGTAATAATTATCATCGTTTTAAAAAGCTTCCGCCCCAGGAACGCCAACGCTGGCAGCGCCGCTATCAGCGCTGGCGGGAATTGTCCCCGGATAAAAGGCGTTATTTAAAAGAAAAAAAACGGAAACGCAGATCCGGCAGAGCAAAACCACCCCCGCAGTAATTGCCCGGTCGGTATCACTAAAGCGGTTCTGGATTTTTGGCAGGTATGGATTTTAAGATGAGATATAGTCTTTGGGTTGTTAGGTTGCTATGGCTTTTCCTTCCGGTTCCGCTGTTGGCGGCAGACTGTAAATATTTTACCTTTACCACATCTGATGAAGTCAAGATATTTGCCGAGTTCAAATCCGGGCCGGAACTGTCCGGTCAGAGGCTTATAATTGTAGCTCCCGGATTTGCCCAACACCACGCAACCCGCTCCATGCAAGCCTTGACTTCCGGGTTGACTTCCACGGCCGATGTTCTGGTCATTGATTTTCGCGGTACCGGAGAAAGTTATGGCTGTTATTGGTTTGGCGCCAGGGAACACCTGGATATTGAACCAGTCTTGAATTGGGCCAGGCCGCAATATGGCGATATCACGCTTTTAGGTTTTTCTCTGGGTGCCTACAGCAGCCTGCGAGCTGGTGTTGAATTTCCCGGCCGGGTTGACCGTCTTTTGCTGGTTTCCTGTCCGACCCAGGTGGAAGACATCATCTTTAGCGGCGCAGCCTTTTTGAATCCTCTGGCTGTGGCCTTCCGGCAGACCAAATTCCACATCAAGCCTGAAGACGACATGTTTTTCCGCTGGGGTCCGATTTTGGCCCCCAAACCTAGCGGCGTGGAACTGGCCAAGAAAATTCAAATCCCTTGTCATTTCCTGATAGGCGGCCAGGATACTCTGGTTTATGAATCCTTGAGTAAAAAAGTCTATAATGCTGTCGAAGTCTCCAAATCGTGGTTGAAAATCGTAAACGGGGTGCATGCCGAACAAATCTTTCTACAAGACCCGGACTTTTTTATAACTTGGGTAAGGGCAAAAATAAATTTATAAACGGGGACGCATAGATCGTTTCCGCCCAACTACGTCACTTATTTATTCGAATGGTATCGTTGGCAGCAAATAAACTAAATAAATTGGCATAAGCGCCGACACTTATAGTAAGAAAGGAGTTATTATGTCCAGAATTTTTTTTCGTCGCCCCTGGGTTCTTATGCTTTTTTCAATTT
>DAOVYW010000051.1 GCA_030635415.1 Candidatus Firestoneibacteriota bacterium | reverse complement strand
TCCTTGCGCTCACAATCGGAGTCTTGGGGTATTGTTTTAATATAACAGCCAAAAAGAAAATTACTGTGCCCCCGAACACTGAACAGGTAATGGGCTATTTGTTTGATAATCTAGAGGTGAAATTTCCGCCAGGTCAGGCCTGTGCGGGAAATGATGGGACTACGGTGGGAAACTATTTGAAAACGACGCTCGCCTTTTTAGCTAAAGAAGAATCGGAAAGTAGTTGGAGCCGAGTGAATTGCGATCGCGTTAAGCTGGACAATAATCTGGTAGAGTTCTACTCAAATGGCAGGATTTTTCCAAAACGAGTAGTAGCAGCACTGCGGGAGATTGAACCGGGAGAAATTCTTTACCAGTGTACAGTCTCGTGGGGCCACGTTGCGGGGGAAATCGTCTGGAGCCGGGGAATTCAGTTCCTTATCCGCGAAAAAGACGGCTCAGTCGTGAACGGATCGTTTCGTTGCTTGGCGAATCCTTAATCAAAATAGGGAACGGTTTTCAGATAATCGGATAAGGTAGGTGGGATAAATATCCTTGGGATGAAGCGGCTAATGTATTAACTAATTTGAGGAGGAAAAAAGAGTGTCGAAATCCGATAAGCAGAGCATAAACTCATCACGCCGGGCCAAACCGGAAAACCCAGCTTCTGCCACCTCAAAATCCACGGGAACGACCCACGGGCCCGGCTGGGAGAACTCTTCCAAAGTTATACCAAGGCATTTCAAAACCGCTTTGCATCTTGAATCGGCCGGAAGGTTTAAAGCGGCTATATCCCAGTATCAAAAAATCCTGGAAAAGAAGAATGTAAGTCCGGAGCAAACTCGGGACGCACTCACATGCATGGCAAATCTTTACTGTTCAGATAACCAATGGTCTCAGGCCATTACAGCCTTTCGGCGCTTGCAGATGCAGGAATCCTGTGAAAGTATAAAGGCCCAGATCGGATGCCTAATTGCTAAATGTCAGAATGAGGCGGGGGATTGGGAAGCGGCGATTATAACTTATACGGAAATATTCCGAAACTTTCCCCTAGGCGACTGGAGTGCTGAAGTCCGGCTGGAATGGGGAAAAGCACTGAAAGAAGCTAAACGCTTTGAGGAAGCGCTGGCTATTTTCTCCGGTTTGGTGAACGATAACCAGGGTGGATACTTTGGCGGTGACGCACTGTTGTTTATGGGCGCTTGTTATGAGAAAATGGGTAATCAGGCTGCTGCCCGCCAGGTCTATCAAACCGTGATGGATGAATATCCTCCAATTATGCATGACGAAGCCCACTGTGGTTTCCAGCGTCTGAATACTAGGAAGTGATTCTCCCGGCATATCGCAGTCATCCTTGGTCCGGGCGCAACCCGTAACGGACATGTTACCCCGGAAGTGCCTTTTTCCTTTACAAATCCCATGAAAACCGTATAATTACCTGCCTTTTTGAATATTCTTGTCAGTGAATTTTCGTGTCAACTACAAGGTTTTTTATAATAATGGAGGTTGGTTGAATCATGTCAGGACATTCCAAGTGGGCCAGCATTAAGCGTAGTAAAGCGGTTACCGATGCCAAGCGCGGAAAAGCTTTTACCAAGGTAACCAAAGAGATTATCCAGGCCGCTAAGCAGGGAGGAGATCCGGATATTAATGCCCGCTTACGCAGCGCGATTTTAGCCGCCAAGGCGGTGAATATGCCCCAGGATAATATTAAAAAAGCTATTATGAAGGGTACTGGGGAACTGGCCGGCGGCGCACTGGATGATATGGTTTATGAAGGTTATGGCCCCGGGGGCGTGGCCATAATGATTGAGCTGACTACTGACAATAAAAACCGTACCGCCTCGGAAATACGTTCCATTTTCACCAAGCGCGGAGGTAATCTCGGTGAACCCGGCAGTGTAGCCTGGATGTTTGATAAAAAGGGGCAGGTGGTGGTGAGTAAAGATAAAATCGGAGAAGAAGAATTAATGACCCTGGCTTTGGAGAGGGGCGCGGAAGATATAACCACTGATGACGCGGCTTATACGATTACCACGGATCCTAAAGATTTCGGGGATGTGTTCCAAGCCGTGAAATCGAGGATCGAACCGGAATCGGCGGAGGTTACCATGATTCCGAAAAATTATATTTCCGTAGAGGAACCCAAAATCGCTGAACAACTGCTTAAACTACTCGAGATTATTGATGATCAGGAGGATGTACAGAAAGTACACTCCAATTTTGATATTTCTGATGAATTGATGGAAAAGCTTCGGGGCGGAGGCTGAAATCAGAGCGGGAAAATTGAAGGTGAAAAATGAAAGACTGCGAGTTTAGTTCCGGCAATCCGGCCGGGGAGAATCTGGATGCGGTAATGCCGAAAGTGGCACAATTAGACAAACCGCAACGTGAAATACTGTCAGGCTTAGTACGCCGTACTTTATTATTAGAACAGGAAGCCGAATCTTCCGCGCTTAATGTTTTCCGAATAGAAGACATTGAAGATTTAAAGTCCCTGATTCAATCTTTGCCGTTTATCCCTCAAGAGGAAATACTAAACCGGGTAGCAGAGTTAAAGCTTGGTCCGGAAGAAGCCGAATTAGAGGCTGCGCACTGGGTCTTCCATCATCAAGCGGCTGAAGGCGACCTGTTGGTTAATGAAAGACTGATGCATTTTAAATTGGTTAGAATTATGGATTTCGGCTACCTGTTGATTGGCCGGAAGGACTGCCAGGAAATCGTGCCTGGATTCAATGCCGCCTTTGGGAAAAGCTACGATATTTTTTCGGGGTCCGCCCTGCATATAGACGGTGAAAAATGGTCGGGGTGGGCATGGTTTCTGGATTCCGATCCAGCGGAGGTGCAGCGGGCGAAGGCCCACTGGAAGGAAATATGGAAGGAAATGAGTAGATGAAATTGCGCTGGAGAAAAGAAGGACTGCGAATATTAATTGCCGCCTTAGTACTGAGTTTGATGGGAATAATTGGTCTAAAATTCTCAATTGGTTTCTGGCATGTTTTTAGCGGGAGCGTGACGGCGGCCGGTTTATTAATGACAGCCGTAATTCTCGTTTTTTTCAGGGATCCGGAGAGATTTTCCGGGGCGGCGCCGGAAATGATTTTATCTCCGGCGGACGGTCGTGTAGTAGCCGTGGAAGAAATAATTGAAAAAAGGCATTTTGGCGGACCGGCGCGGCGGGTTGCAATATTTATGCATATCGGAAATGTTCATGTCCAAAGGATGCCGGTGGAAGGGCGTCTGTTATGGATGAAGCATATTCCCGGCCGTTTTTTGCCGGCTATGGACAAAAAGGCCTGGTGCGAAAATGAACAGCGGTGGTATGCTTTTGAACGTCGTGGCGCGAAATTCGTCTTGGTACAGATTGCGGGTTTGATTGCCCAAAGGACTATGTGTTGGATTCAGCCGGAACGTGAGTACCGGCGCGGTGAACGTTTGGGCATGATCGCTTTTGGTTCTGAAATTGATATTTACCTGCCGCTCTCCGCGTCAGTAACCGTGCATCCCGGCGAAAAGGTGTATGCCGGCCGATCCGTAATCGGAGAGTGGAAGTAATGGCCCGAAAACCGGGAAGTGTCCATCCGGGAAACTACTTGCTTCCCAATCTCCTAACCACTTTTAATCTAGCCTGTGGGATTTTAGCCATACTTTTAACTCTGGAAAATTCAACGGCTAAAGCCTTGGGAGGGCAAAATTATGCCATCTCGGCCTGGCTGATTCTGGCTGCCGTGATTTTTGATTTCCTTGATGGTAAGGTCGCCCGTTGGACTCATGCCGTCAGTGAATTCGGGGTAAAAATAGATTCCCTCGCGGATTTCATATCTTTTGGTATCGCGCCGGTGGTAATTACTTATTTCGCTTTATTGCAGAACGTACCGCTGTTAATTAGGGGATTATCCGGCGGATTGTTTTTATTCGGTGGGGCTTGGCGGCTGGCCAGGTTTAATTGCGAGGTTCAAACCCAGGATAATCATACCTATTTCAAAGGCTTGCCGATTCCGGCTGCGGCCGCTTTTGTCTGCACGATTGTACTGGTAAATTCGGGGCCGGGAAACGCAGGTGTGGAATTTTTGAGCCGTTCTTTTTTATCCCTGCCGCAAAACGTGGCCGGCAGTCTAAGCGCTCTCGTGCTTGTAATGCTGGCTGGTTTAATGATCAGCCGTATACATTTTCCGGCTTTTAAAAAGGTTAACCGCCGCAATCTCATATTGCTGGGCGGGGTCGCCATGTTTTTTGGTGTGCTTTTACTGGTAATTCCCCCGGAAAATATTGTATTCCTGATAATGCTGCTTTATCTGATTATTGGGCTTTTTCGAAATTTTTCAGTCCGTGTGCTTCGGTTGCAACATAAAAAAATCCATAAAAATGATTTTACAGGAGAGTGAATACTGAAATGCTTGAAAAACGCTGGGTGGTATTGGGAAGCAAAAAAAACGAGGTTCCGGAAGGAACCACTTTTGGTGAAGCGCTTAAGCAGTTAAATCCGGCGCTTTACGGGAAGACCCTGGCCGTGAAAATCGGTGAATGCAAATATGATCTCTCCGCGCCGGTTCCGGAAGGGGAGAGTGTTATGGTTGCGCTGGGTTTCACAGATGAGAAAGGTATGGAAATATTACGGCATTCCACGGCCCATCTTATGGCGGCCGCGGTTAAAGAGCTTTATCCCGAAACCAAGGTGGCCATTGGACCGGCTATCGTGGAGGGATTCTATTACGATTTTGACCGCGAAAACCCTTTTACGCCCGAAGATCTTAAGGCCATTGAGCAGCGGATGCTTGAGATCGCACGGAAAAAAGAACCCTTTGTGCGGCAAGAGATGTCCCGGGACGAAGCGCGGAATAAATTTGAAGCTATGGGGGAGAGTTACAAGCTGGAACTGCTGAATGCCATAGAAGATGACCAGGTCTCAATATATTCTTTGGGCGGATTTCATGACCTCTGCCGGGGGCCTCACGTTTCTCATTCCGGCATACTAAAAACCTTTAAACTACTCTCTATAGCCGGAGCGTATTGGCGCGGCGATGAAAAAAATAAAATGCTACAGCGTATTTACGGTACGAGTTTTGAGAAAGCCAAGGATTTGGAAATATATCTAAACCGTCTGGAAGAAGCCAAGCGACGTGACCACCGGCGTTTGGGAAAGGAACTGGATCTTTTTTCCTGGCATGAGGATGCCGGCGCCGGCTTGGTATTTTGGCATCCCAAAGGCGCGGTAATCCGTAATGAAATAGAGAACTTCTGGAAGCAGGAGCATTTACGCCATGGATATGAACTGCTGTATACGCCGCATATCGGCCGGGCCCACTTGTGGGAGACTTCCGGGCATCTCGCATTTTATAAAGATTTTATGTATGCTCCCATGGAGATCGACCAAAATGATTATTATATCAAACCCATGAATTGTCCTTTTCATATAAAAATATACAAGACCAGAATGCGCAGTTACCGGCAAATGCCGCTTCGCTGGGCGGAATTGGGTACGGTCTACCGCTATGAAAAGTCCGGCGTATTGCACGGACTCTTCCGGGCGCGCGGATTTACCCAGGATGATGCGCATGTTTTTTGCCGGCCTGATCAGTTGGAGGCGGAAATTCAGGGAGTAATCAGCTTGGTATTAAGGATGCTTAAAACCTTTGGCTTCGCGGAATACGAGGTATATTTATCCACCCGGCCGGAAAAGGAAACTGTTGGAAATGATGAGGTCTGGCAAGCCTCGACCGAAGCACTCCGCCGCGCCCTGGAAGCCAGCGAATTGCCTTATGCTGTGGATGAAGGCGGAGGGGCATTCTACGGACCTAAAGTTGATATTAAAATTAAGGATTGTCTGGGAAGAACCTGGCAGTGTTCCACGATACAAGTAGATTTCAATCTACCAGAGCGTTTTGGGGTCAATTATATTGCCGAGGACGGGCAGGAACACCAGGCGATTATGATCCACCGGGCCCTAATGGGATCTTTGGAAAGATTTTTCGGGATTTTAATTGAGCATTATGGCGGCGCTTTTCCTGTATGGTTGGCTCCTGTTCAGGTGCGTATATGCACGATTGCCGACCGGCATAATGAATATGCCCAAACCGTAAAAAATCAATTAATCAACGCCGGATTGCGAGTGGATGCCGATACACGGGGAGAAAAAGTAAATGCCAAAATCCGCGATGCCCAGCTGGAAAAAATACCTTATATGCTGATTATTGGGGACCGGGAAGTTGAGCGAAAAACCGCGGCCTTGCGATTGCGTACCGGCGAGAATCGTGGCGCACTAGGTGTAGATGAAATATGCGATTTGATAAAAGCCAAGCAGGACAGCCGGGAGGACGGTTTGTAATTAAGGGACGGGTTGAAATCTAAATAAAATAAAACATTTATTATTTGAGTTAGAACGCCGATAATTACATAGGAAGGGATAACGGATTTGTTTGATCGGCGGGGAACCGGAAAATCATAACAATAGTCTAAATAAAGAGAGACTAAGGGAGGTTAAAACAGTATGAGACGTCATAGATTGAAAAATAAAACCTCAGTGACCGAACAAATACTCGCGCGGAGGGAAAAAATCGGTGATGATCAGGTTAAATGCCTCCATTATCATGAAGTAATTAACCGTTTACATAGAATAATAACTCTGCATAATAGGCAGACCAAAAAAGCTTAACTTAATGCGTTAGTCGTAAAGTCCGCTAACGGCTGTCCACTTAACTTATTTTCCAATAAATTCCTCGACAACTAAGCAGGTACATCATAAATAAGCAATAATTCTAGCATTATTTTAAATGTCGGATAATATATATTATGTTAACTTTTCAATTATTTCTTTTAATTTCAATAAAAAAAGATTATGACAAATGAAACTATCGCCAATAAGCATTTTCCTAAAGATCTCTCATTTCACTCGGGATGACAAACTTATGGAAGATGTAGGGGCGTTTAATTAAACGCCCCTACAAATGCTGGTGAAATCGGAAGGCACTCAGGTATATAAAATCTGGCACCATTTGAATATGAAAAAAGATTCAGACTGGTAGCCTGATTTTTTGATGTTTGATTGGGGGAAAATCAGGGCAATTTACGTCTTGGATAGACCGGATCTGTTTTAATGTATTCAATCTCAGCTTCTGCTATAGCCTCTTTAATACGCTTATGAATCAAAATAGTAGTAATATCGCTAGCTAAGCGAAACATTAATGGGCCTTCCGTATTTGACCGTAGGAATTCCTCCGCTATTCCCTCCCTTACTGTACCAAATAAATTAAAGGCATAATAATCTTCAGGGACAAGCGTACCATCAGGATAATAAATTTCAACTATATACGAATCAATATTAGTTACTCCAGCCGCACGCACGGTATCAAGTAATTTTTTACTCATTATGGGAATTGGGTATTCCAAAAAGCTGGACATTGGAGCTTGTTCATACCCTTCTTCAATGGTAAGTTTTATCGGCACTTTTGGATGTTGTTTCCAAACAGGCGCACTGACATCAGAAGTAAAAATTTCCCCATCATGCCATGATCTGTCTCGGTGATCTTCGTTATATTCAAGCACCATCATGATACCGTCATCATCAGTGTCTGGCTCAATTACGTAATACTCTGGTGATTTCTCTGCTGCCATAATGTTTTATCCTTTAAAATCTATAAATGAGATGTAATATAAAGAGATTGTTTTCAAGTTTTTTATAAAATAGGTTATTCCCTTTATTGACCCCGGCGAAAGCCGGGGTAAAGAGTTTAATTTGTTTTTTCGCAATAGATATAATGCAGATGATTTCCCGATTCTTCCCTTTTAAAAATCAAGACTGGGGAGGATGGAAATCCCCGATTTCTTTAAGCTTTTCCCGGGCGCGCTTTAAATGCTTGATGGCTTTGGTGTTATCGGGATCCAGAACCAGCACATCCTTCCAGTTAGATATAGCCTCCACCAATTTATTTTCGACATAATTTTGGACGCCCTGGAGGTATAGATCATTGGCTAATACGTTCATTTTCGAGGCGTGTTTCTTTAAAAACACCAGTGCCTGGGAGTTTTTTGAATTAATTTTGAGAATTTTTCTCCATGCCCAAACCGCCGGAATCGCCTTTCCTCTTTTCCATGATTTTGAGGCTTGCTGCGATAAATCATTGATCTCTTCATTCATTTGCTGCTGAGTCTTTTCCAGGTATCGCTTGATACGGGAATTATCCGGATCCAGAGATAAGGCCAGTTTCCAGGTATTAATGGCCTCAAGATAGTTTCCTTCCTTTAAATACTCTAATCCCTGGGTGAAAAAACGGTCTGCTTCATAGCTTTTAGGGCTTTTAGGTGCCGGGGGAGGCGAAGGGCGGCGACCATTTTGTGCTGTGGTAAGCTTTTTATTTACCCGCTTAAGCCATAATTTCACTTGTTTATAAGAGGGCCGGATATCCTTAACTTTGCTCCATTCAATTAAAGCGTTTAGATAATCTTTTTTCTTATAAGCCTTAATGCCTTTGGAGTAATGCCGGTCCGCTTTGCGTTGTTCCAACAGGTTTCTCGCATTATACAGCTTTTGTTTAAAATGAGAATTTCGTGGATTAAGCACCAGGATTTTTTCATAATAAAAAATGGCGGTTTTATAATCGCCTTTTTTTAAATTTCTTTCCGCCGATTGTATAAAACCTTTAATAATACGCTTATGTTGGGCCTGAAGCTGGTTCTCGACGCGCCTGACGATTTTTATTTTTTCCCCATAGCTTTTGCCTCAAGGCAGAATCAGAGAGAAACGGTGTATATTTCCCAGGTCCGCAAAAGGCGCAAAGGAGTAATCCAGACGGTACTCCCAAATATTAGCGCCTATTCCGCCGGTAAATCCGGCCAGCGGTCCCAGATCATGGCCATATTGGAAATAGGTATAACCGGTTCTTAAAAAAAATATTTTTTTAATCGAATATTCGGCTCCAAACTTGAAACTGAATTCTTCCTGCAGAGGCTTGCAAATATCACCGGTTAAAAGCAGGTTTTTTTTCAGCAAGCGATAACTGGTCCCGAGTTCTATGCTTATTGGCATAGTGTGGGATTCTTCAATGAATTTTATGGGCGGACCAAGATTTTTAATAGTAAGTCCAAGATTCATATCCGGGATCAGTCCGGTTACTAATAAACCAAGGTCCAGCGCTACATTCCAGGCGGAATAGGTATCAATAAGCTGATAAAGTCCTTTGAGGTTGATTCCAGCCGCGTATTTTTTACCAAAGGCATGACTCCAGGCCAGACCCAGATAAGTATCATAAGCACTGAATGGTTCTATTTCGGAGTAGAAAGAGACGGCTTTTTCCAGCTGGGTATGGTAGGAAATAAATCCATTAATACCAATGGCATTCCGGCTGGAGAGCGGCATGCAGAAAGCGAAATAATCATCGCGAAATCCCTGGATGAATTCCGTATGCACGGCGAGCAATTCAATATTTCTAGTGCGCACCATGCCGGCAGGATTCCAAAAGATAGTATTGGCATCTTCCCCTACCCCGACAAATGCCCGGCCCATAGCTGTAGGCCGCGCGCCTACGGGTTCGTTTAGAAAAATAGCTCCAATTGATTGCTCTTTTGCATTAACGCCTGTTGAAATTACCACAAATAAAATGAGATACATCACAAAACTTAAAGAATTACATGAAGTGCGCGGTTCAATCCTCATACATAGCTCCTTAACCAGAAACTCGTATTGTCAAAAGCATTTGTGAATTTCTATTCTGGCAGCCGCAGGCTAAAGTCTAATCCACTACTGCGAATTGTTTGGTGATTTTAGAAGTCCCAAATTCTGATTCAGCTTCAATTACGTAAAAATAGATACCGCAGGCATACTTGGAAATATCATAATTAAAGATATTTCCCTGTGCTCCGCCCAAAGCCTGGGCCTGGAGTTTGTCCAGTTCCCTTCCGAGTTTATTATAAAATCGTATGGTGATTTTTGTATCAAGGGATAGCTGCACATAAATCCTAACCAGTGAGGTGGATACCGCCGGATTAGGCACAATCCGGACATTTTGAAATTCCAGAGAATCAGCCAAGCTCAAGGTCCTGGTCTCGGACACAGTGCTCCAGATTTCTCCTGTGATGGAGTATGCCCGCCACCAATAGGTTTTGCCGCGTTCCAACTGGATATCCGTTGGGAGAGTAAATGAGGTGATATGGCCGGATTGGTATGTTACGCTCCAGCCGGTTTGATCCAGGGTTTGATCAAAACTATGCCAAATGTCCTGGAAATTGTTCCGGCTTAGCTGCACGCAGCCGTTTAGAGTATTGCCGGATGGGCTGGATACACGAAATTGGAAAGTGATCCTGGAATCGGGCGCCTGGTAGTTGTTTTCAGGAAAGATCAACTGGGGCGTGGTGGGTGGAGTAATGGAGGTAGTGAAGTGGAAAATCTCCGAAGTGGCGCTCTGGTGCTGATCATGGGCTGTTGCCTGCCAATAATAATCCGTACCGGCGGTCAGGGCATCCTGATTGCTGCCGGTATTAAGTATCTGGCAGGTCGCGGTAATTCCGGCAGGGGTTCCGGGCGGAATATAAGTGGACTGGTCCCAGCCGGGATAAGATGATTCAAATGTTTGAGCACTGGTAAGGTCGGAATTCTGGGAAAGGGTTAGAGTAAATGTTAGAGCATCACCATCTTTATCATTGCCCCAGATACGGAAGGCCGGGGTTATGCTGACATTGGTTTGATCCGGGTTGGGGTAAAGCCGGCTTAAGGTTGGCTGGCTATTAGTGGTTGAAAATTCAGGATATGGTGATGATGAGGGTGATACAACCCACTCCGTGCCTTGGTCATTGGTAACGCTTATTCGCCAGTAATAAGTTTGTTCCGGGGTTAATTCGGCATGGAATGTATAAGTAGCGGTTACACCGGAATAATAGTGGGTATTCCCTCCCCATCCGGCATCCGGCGCCATTTGGTCGTGGGTTATGTACACTGGAGAGAAAGAAGCATTTAAGCTTAATTCCAGTTTGTATTTAAGGAATTTTGAATTTGCCGGGTCTGTGGCGACAAATGTAAAGGTGGGTGTAGTGCTAATCTCAGCTTTATCCGCGGGGGAGATTAAAGTGGGAGGATTGGGAGGAGGGGCATTAGTTATATCAATATCTCCCAGATCACCGGGTTGAGCATTGCCGCCGGTTCCCTCATTCCCTCCGTTATAAATAATACCGCTTACACCATCTACATTAGAATAAGTAACCCCCCTGAGTATTATTGCTCTTCCGCCGCCGCCGCCACCGGCGGCACCAAAAGTTCCGAAGGTTTTCCCGCCAGGTCCGCCCGATACATTGAGAATTCGGCCGGATTCCAGTAAAGAAAAAATACCATTAAAAAAAACACACCCGCCGGACCCGCCGCCTACAAAATCATAAGATGTTGTATTTCCCCGGGCATCAAGGTAAGCACTAGCACCAATAGTTAAGCTGATAGCATCCAGACGAATGCATCCTCCTGCAAAGCCTGAATAGTCACTCCCCATACCAGCTGCAAAACCATAGGAGCCAATATTTTCTGTATAAGGAGAGCTCCCGTATATAACTCCTCCTGCTCCAGGGGTTCCAGGAAAGGGTGAGGCATCATGCCCTCTGCCACCAGCGCCTCCATAACCGGCTCCCCCACCACCGTGTCCACTACCTTCGGGTGATCCACCCATCCCAGTGTCATTATGGCCGGTACTCCGGGCATTAATAGTCCCTTCAATCAATATCTCCGGCGCGATGAGGTGAAGTTTGCCGATGCTGCTGGCTGTGCCGTGAGGAGGGACGTTGATTATTCCGCCGGGTTT
>DAOVYW010000172.1 GCA_030635415.1 Candidatus Firestoneibacteriota bacterium | reverse complement strand
GCCAAGCTGGACATCGCACGGCTGGAAAAGTGCGCCCAACTACTGCCCGGCTTCCCGATTGTGCTGCATGGTTCCTCCTCTGTCCCGGAAAATCTCGTCCAGCAATGCAACCAGTATGGCGGAAACCTTCCCGGCGCCAAGGGTGTACCTGAAGACATGCTGCGTAAAGCGGCTCAGGGCGCGGTCTGTAAAATCAATATCGACACTGATCTCCGTCTGGCCATGACCGCCACTATTCGCAAGGTTTTTGCTGAAAAACCGTCGGAATTCGATCCCCGTAAATACCTGGGCCCGGCGCGCGATGCCATCCAGGAAATCGTTAAGCATAAGATTATTAATGTACTTGGCAGCGCGGGAAAAATCTAGTTAATTTCTTTTGCGGAAAGATGTTTTTAGCAGATTTCCCGTGTTTGTCATTCCGAGCGTAGCGAGGAATCTCCAGGAGACCTGATAATCGGACGTTTTCGGGGAGATTCCTCACTACGTTCGGAATGACAAACTTAAAAAAGTATTTCCGCAGCAAATACTATTTAGGAAATAACATGCCCAAAGTTATAGAAAAATTCCAACAAATAAAGCCGGACATCCTACACCAACTCCTTCCCTATGTGGAGATCTGAAAAATCATTATCCAAGTCGGTTCTGCTACCTGTGAAAATGCGGCCGGCGCGGATCAGGTTCGGGCTGAGTTCCGCAAACTCCTGGCCGCTTCGGGCCGGGATGATATTGTCATCAAGCAGACCGGATGCACGGGCCGGTGTTCCCGGGAGCCGATTGTCGGTATTTACTTTCCCGGACAATTCCCTTTTAAATACGAGCATGTCACCCTGCCTAAAGTACAGGAGATTTTTCAGCAGCATGTCCTGGCCGGACAGCCGGTATTGCCTCTGATCCTGGATAAAAAAACCAGCAATCTCTATTCCCAAGTAATAACTATATGCTCAGTGGCCACGCCCCAGTACGCTGAGCAGGACCATTGGGCCGAGGTTCTGGAGCAGCGTCTGAAAACCCGGGGCATACCCGAAGGAACAATCCGTGTTTTTTCGGGCGGCAGCTTGGGACTCTATTCCCAGGAAAAGACCTCTGCCGGCATGGGCATGATTGTTTTTCCCAAAAAAACCGTATATATTTTTAGCACCGAAGCCGAACTGGATGCCATTATCCAAACCCATTTTATTGAGGATAAGGTGCATGAGCCGAATTTAGCCCACATGGATCCCTTGATAGAGCGCTTTATATCGCTTTATGGGGATGTGGCTTTTTTTAATAAGCAGACCCGCCTGACCCTTCGAAACAGCGGCATTATTGATCCCGAAGATCTCGGTGATTATATTGTCAATGACGGCTTTGAGGCCTTGGCTCAAACCCTGGAGCATAATGATCCCTCCCGCGTAATCGAGACCATCAATCGTTCGGGCCTGCGTGGCCGGGGCGGGGGCGGTTATCCCACCGGCAGAAAATGGCAGGACGCCATTACCAGCGCGGATCCGGTGCGCTATGTGATCTGCAATGCCGATGAAGGCGACCCCGGCGCTTACATGGACCGGAGTACTTTGGAAGGCGATCCCTTTAGTATTATTCACGGCATGATCATCGGCGCTTTTGCTGTGGGAGCGCACCAGGGCTTCCTGTATATAAGGGCCGAATACCCCCTGGCCATCAAGCGTGTAGAAATCGCCATTGCGAAATGCCGGGCCGCCGGATTATTAGGAAAAAATATATTGGATTCCGGATTTGATTTCGATTTGGATATCCGGCTGGGCGCGGGTGCTTTTGTCTGCGGCGAAGAAACCGCGCTGATGTACTCCATAGAAGGCAAAAGAGGACAGCCGCGGCTCCGGCCGCCCTACCCCACGCAGTCCGGTCTTTGGGGGCATCCCACGGTTATCAACAACGTGGAAACCTGGTCCAATGTGCCGGTTATTATTCGTCATGGCGCGGAATGGTTTTCGCACCTGGGCACAGAGAAAAGCAAGGGCACCAAGGTATTCGCCCTGGCTGGAAAAGTCAGGAATTCCGGTTTGGTCGAAGTCCCCATGGGAACCACTCTCAAGGAGATTATCTTCGATATCGGAGGCGGCGTTGCGGAAGGCCGGACTTTAAAAGCGGTCCAGACCGGAGGGCCGTCCGGCGGATGCATTCCAGCCGAATTAATCGATACGCCGGTGGATTATGATTCTCTGGCCCAAGTCGGATCCATTATGGGTTCGGGTGGAATGATTGTACTGGATGACCAGGACTGCATGGTGGCCACTGCCAAATTCTTTCTGGAATTCACACAGGATGAATCCTGTGGCAAATGCGTACCCTGCCGGGAAGGCACATTGCGCATGCTGGAAATCCTGGAACGAATCACGCAGGGCCAGGGCCAAATGGAAGATCTCGATAAATTGGAACGGCTGGGCCGCCTGATTCAAAAAACCTCGCTCTGCGGCCTGGGCCAGACCGCGCCCAATCCGGTGCTCAGCGCCCTGAAAAACTTCCGGGAGGAATTCATTATTCACATTCAGGAGAAACGCTGTCCCTCCCATAAATGTTCCCAATTGATCCGTTATGAAATAGATCCACAAAAATGCACGGGCTGTACACTCTGCGCCCGGCGCTGCCCGGTTTCCTGCATCAGCGGAACTCCGCGTCAGCCGCATGTAATCAACCAGGAGCGCTGCATTAAATGCGGTGAATGCTATCTGGTATGCAAATTCGAGGCCGTAGATAAAAAATGAAAACTATAAACTTAATCATAGATGAAACTCCGGTTAAAGTACCCGAGCGGACGACCATAATGCAGGCCGCTGAAACCCTGGGCATTCATATTCCGCGCCTCTGCTATCATCCTGATCTCTCTCTGGAAGGCGCCTGCCGTATCTGCATTGTCGAGGTGGACGGCGCCCGCAATTACCAGACCTCATGTTCGACCCAGGTCAGAGAAGGCATGCAGGTACGCACCAA
The DNA here is from genome assembly GCA_030635415.1 of Candidatus Firestoneibacteriota bacterium. Taxonomy (GTDB): domain Bacteria; phylum Oederibacteriota; class JAAXVQ01; order JAAXVQ01; family JAUVAV01; genus JAUVAV01. The sequence goes on along the minus strand of DAOVYW010000172.1, from coordinate 2,365 downwards.
TTCACCGGATATCCGCCAGGCCCGGCGGGACCTGATAGAACTTATTCTGGACAATCACCCCAAAGAATGCCAGACCTGCGAGCGGGACGGCCAATGCGAATTGCAGGACCTGGCCTATTCCCTGGGCGTGCGGGAGCGTCTCTTCGAGGGCCGGCGTAAACAATATCCCATTGAGGATTCCAGCTTATCCGTGATCCGGGACTCGGAAAAATGTATTCTCTGCCAGCGCTGCGTACGGGTTTGCTCCCAAATTCAAGGAGTTCACAACCTGACCCAGATGCATCGCGGATTTAACACTGTGGTCACCCCGGCCTTTGAAGCTCCCTTGATGGAATCAGTTTGCATTAACTGCGGACAGTGTATAAATGTCTGTCCCACTGCTGCTTTTCTCGAGAAAAGATCTACTGATGAAGTCTGGGCTGCCCTGGCCGATCCTGCCAAACATGTTGTGGTCCAGATTGCCCCTTCCATACGCGCGGCCATAGGCGAAGGCTTTGGCCTCCCGCCTGGCACTCCGGCCACCGGGCAGACCGTTACCGCGTTGCGGCGCCTGGGATTTGACACGGTTTTTGATACCAACTTTGGGGCGGACTTGACAATTTTGGAAGAAGCCCATGAATTTATGCAGCGTTTGGAGAAAAATGAGCGCCTGCCCCTGCTTACTTCCTGCTCCCCGGGCTGGGTTAAATTCCTGGAACATTTCTATCCGGAATTAATTCCCCACGCTTCCTCCTGTCGTTCCCCTATGACTATGCTCTCGGTGCTGACTAAAACCTATTATGCTGAAAAGCAATCCCTGAATCCGGAAAATATTTATGTGGTCGGCGTAATGCCCTGTACCGCGAAAAAATTCGAGGCGCAGCGTCCTGAACACTATATGGAAAACCAGATCCCTTATACCGACGCGGTGTTAACCACCCGCGAATTAGTCTGGATGATCAAAGCCTATGGCCTGGACTTCACCCGGCTTTCTGCCGGGGATTTCGACCATCCCATGGGCGTCTCCTCAGGCGCGGGCGATATTTTCGGGACCACAGGCGGAGTTATGGAAGCTGCCTTGCGCACAGCTGTCGCGAAACTTACCGGCAAGGCGCTTACGGATCTTAACCTCACCCAGGTCCGGGCCACCGAGGGTATCAGGGAAGCCGCTTTGGAAGTAAACGGCAAAGTACTCAACGTGGCCGTAGCCAACGGACTTAATAACGCAAAAATCATCCTGGAAAAGGTTAAATCCGGCGAAAAAACCTTCCATATGATTGAGCTTATGGCTTGCCCGGGCGGCTGTATCGGCGGCGGTGGACAGCCTTATCCGCCGGACGGGCATTTTGTACTGGACCCGGAAATCCTGAAACTTCGAGCTTCCGCGCTGTATGCCATTGATCAAGGCAAAAAATTACGCCAATCGCATGAGAACCCATATATCCTGAAATTATATGATGAATACCTCAAACACCCGGGAAGCGAGCTGGCACGCCGGCTTCTGCATACCAGCTACTCCCCACGTTATCCGAAGGGGATTAAATGACAAATTCGACTCAGACCATACTCTATCCTGAGATTATTGAGCTTATTGAGGAATGCCTGACCAAGGATCATCCGGAGAGCTACTTAATATGTATTTTGCACAAGCTGCAGGAACGCCACGGTTATCTTACACAGGAACATATGTACGAAGTCGCTCAGCGTTTGCAGGTGCCGGCTTCGGTGGTCAGCGGAGTCTCCACTTTTTACCACTTTTTCCGGCTGAAGCCCCGGGGGCGCTATGCTATCTCTATTTGCCTGGGCACAGCCTGTTTTGTTAAAGGGGCGGATAAAATCCTGGAAGCTTTTCGCAAGGAACTCGGAATTGATATGGGTGAAACCACTAAGGACGGGCTTTTCTCCCTGGAAAACACCCGTTGTCTGGGAGTTTGTGGCTTGGCGCCGGTAGTGACCATTAATAATAAAGTCCACAGCCGGGTAACTCCCCAGCAGGTCCCGGATCTTCTCAGCCGCACTCTGGCAGAGGAACCAGGTCGTTAGGACATCGTTATATGGTCCGCCCTTACAATACAAAACCTTTATGATGTATTTCTTTTTGTAGGGGCAACCCCCTGTGGTTGCCCGGATTGCGGTTCACTTGCTTCCTTCGGGCAGGCACTGGGGCCTGCCCTTACGATACAAAACCTTAGGTCAAAAACAGTTCTATTTTTTCTTACCCCCGGTTTGGCAGCAACCCGTACACCCATTGGAAGAAGAGGCCGCGGCCGGGGAAGTCGCGCACGAACTCTGGGCGCAGGTTTTTTCGCCTCCCTGTCCCTGCCGGCGGCTGGCTGAGGGATACTCATTAGTATAGAATCCTCCACCTTTTAAAATGAACCCACTG
>DAOVYW010000081.1 GCA_030635415.1 Candidatus Firestoneibacteriota bacterium | reverse complement strand
GTAATGAGCACTTGATTAAGTTCTTGCGAACTTGTGCTTATTATAACCCACGTGTCTAAAGGAAAGGCAGGTCATTTTTTATTCCCCCACCCGTCAGCCATTATGTCTTTTTCAAAGGGGGAAGAGTGCTTAAAACCAGCTTTTGTGCCTAAGTCCGACAGGCTCCTAGGAGCTTCCGCTTGCTTCTGATTGCGGAATTAAAAAAGCGGGGAAGATCGGTAATTGAAAATTTTCATAATACGTTAGCCGCAAATTCCCCGGATGTCAAGCCGGGGATGAAGCGATATGGAAATATTGGCTTTCTACAGCTTGCCCGGTTTCGGGGGTATGAAGTAAAGAGATATGCTAAAGGTTATCGCTTGGAATTGTATGATTGTATTATTTGTGCGACCGCTTTGGTAAAAGACCAAATATTGGTTACCCGCAACACCAAACACTATTCTGATAAACGTCTGCGCCTTTTTGTGCCTACTTACTAACCCGGTTTTTGCAAAAATTAATTCGTCCCCGAAAAAGCTGCTTTTAAACCGCTGCTTGGCAACCTGATCAATAACCCCCGCAAAGATTATCCAATGCTAACATCCTCTTCGCGAAAACCTAATTTGAGTTCTGCTATAATTCGCAAAAACATTTAGCCGGTTTGCGCAGGCCGGCTGCGGATTTAAAAAGCTCACCTAATTTTAGCGCTGCCCTAACCAAACCCTAATTATGAAAAGATATAATATCGGCAAGATCAGTGAAAGCGGAAAGGGAAAACGACGTAAGGGAGGTGACAAGCAGAGAAGGGCGGGAATGATAGTAAAGAGTTAATAATTACCTAATGCAAATCCACAATTACTAATTACAAATAATCTGAGGAGGGAAATTAAATGAAAAGAATTACAGTAATAACTTTAGGGTTGATGTTCAGCCTGGCAGCCTGGCAGGCAGCCCTTGCCGGCGGGGTGAAATACCAGACCGGGGAGGGCGATTATGTCAAACTCGGCGGCCGTATCCAGCTCCAATATCATTGGAAGGATCCTGAGGGAGGCGAGCGCAGCGACAAGATATTGTTCCGGCGCTTGCGGCCTTATATCGAAGGGAGCGTGCATCAGGACTGGAAAGGGAAGTTTCAGTGGGATATGGGAAAAGGCGGCGTCTGTATTAAGGATGCTTATTTCCAATATAAAGGCTGGAAAGATATCAATATGGGTATTGGCAATATGGTCTTTCCCTTTTCCCCTGAAGGGCGCACCTCCTCAAAATATCAGCAGCTGGTGGAGCGTACCTTTGTCGGTGATCACAACCATGGAACGCCGGACCGGCAGCCGGGTATTCATGTAAGCGGTCATTTTGAGGAAAAGACCATTAGTTGGGCGGCTTCCGTGGCCATGGGCGCTATTGATCCGGATAATAAAAAGCTGGATTTTGACACTCCGATTCAGATTGGAGCTGGTAGCGATTGGAGCCAGGGGCCCATGGGCGGCGCCAGTATAGACTGGTATCCTTGGGGATATTTTAAGGCCAAACAGGGCGATTTTAAAGGTGATCTCAAACTGGTGATTGGGACGGCCGGGTTCAATTGGAAAAACGATGGGGACAACCTGGACGCAAGCAGAAGTAAAAAGGACGTGGATTATGTCGGTGGTTTTGAAGGCCATGCCGGTTTCCGGGGTTTTGGGTTTTCCCTGGATGCCCAGTATAATTATTTCAAGGCCGGATTGATAGAGCCTGGCATTGACAGCGGTATATACCTGGACAGTGGAACTGAGTTAAAAAATGCAGCGATTGAGGCCGGTTATATGATCCTGCCCAAGAGCCTGGAAATTGTGCTGGGATATCAAGTCCAGGACGCGGCCGGATATGAGGTTATTTGGGCTGCTTCATCAGTAGGGTTAAATTATTTTATATTGAAGCATGACGTTAAATTGCAGCTTACTTACCAAATGGGTAAAAACCAGGATGGGGTGGAGGGCAATAATATGAATGAGTTGTTCGTTCAGACCCAGTATGTTTTTTAATTTTATGAAAAGCTAATAGGATCCTAACCAAATCCTAACATTGAAATTGTAATATAACGAAATAGCTACGGTTCGGACAGTAACTATCTTTGGGCCTTCTATAGTCGTCACCCCGGCGAAAGCCGGGGTCCAGGATGGATTTGACCGATAAATTCTCTGGATTCCGGCTAAAATCCTGCCGGAATGACAGAAGGTTTTGCTGCTGTCTGAATTACAGACGAAATAAGACAGGGGTTGCGATTCGCAACTTAAATAAACAAAGGAGATAATAAAATGAAAAAGAGACTGGTAGTAATGTTGAGCACAATATTATTGATCGGAAGCGGTCTGGCAGTGGATAACGCGGCCGCGAGAAAGAAGGCCCTGCAAGTAAAAGGCTCAGACACGATTGTGCATATGGCGACCGAGTGGGCGGAAATATTCATGCAGGAGAATAAGGACGCGGATATCGCGGTGACCGGCGGAGGCTCTGGAACCGGGATAGCGGCCCTGCTTAATGGCACGGCTGATATTGCCACTGCCTCCCGCAGGATTAAAGATAAGGAAATGGGACTCGCGAAAAAGAAAGGTCTGGATATCAAGGAGCATACAGTGGCGCGTGATGGTATAGCCGTAATTATAAATCCCAAGAATCCGGTGAGCGAGCTTAGCCGGGAGCAGCTCAAGAAGATATATGTGGGAGCGTATACCAATTGGAAAAAAGTGGGCGGACCGGATAAAAAGATTGTTTTGACCGGACGCAATACCGCTTCGGGCACTTATGCTTTTTTCAATCAGAAGGTCTGCGAGAAGGAAGATTACTCACAAAAAATGATGAACCTGGTTTCCAATTCCGCCATTGTCCAGGTTATTACCCAGGATAAGTGGGCAATTGGTTATGTGGGACTGGGCTACCTGGCTAAAAATAAAAACAAGATAAAAGGACTCAAGGTTGAGGGCGTGGCGCCTTCCCAGGAAACCGTGGTGGATGATTCGTATGTCATTAACCGTCCGCTCTTCTTTTACACGGTGGGCAAACCCCAAGGCAGGACGAAACAGTATTTGGATTTAATCCTGAGCGAGACGGGCCAGCAGGTAGTTACCCAGGCAGGATTCGTGGCGATTAAATAAAATGATTTTTCCCGGTCCGGTTAAAGACAAGCTTATCAAATACTGCTTCTTAGGGGCGGCCTCCACCAGCATTCTTATAGTGCTGCTAATATTCGGTTTCCTGGGCAAAGAGGCCGTCCCTTTTTTGCGGGAGCCCGGGCTGGGTAAATTGCTGGACAGCCGCTGGGTGCCGGTCTCGTTTGTACAAGAGCGTTTTGGATTGCTGCCCCTGGTTACCGGATCACTGGTGGTAACCATGCTGGCTACCTTGATCGCAATTCCGTTCGGCGTGTGCGGAGCCATTTATATTGCCGAGATTGCCGGTTCCTGGGAGCGCGAAATTTTCAAGCCTTTTATTGAACTGCTGGCCGGCATACCCTCGGTGGTAATAGGCTTTTTCGGACTGATTGTACTCGGCCCGATAGTGAAAGAGGTATTTGGTTTAAGCTCCGGACTCACGGCCCTGACCGGAGCTTTGCTTCTGGCCCTGATGTCAATCCCAACTATAATTACTATTTCCGAGGACGCGATAAAAAGCGTTCCCCGATCTTATAAGGAAGCCTCTCTGGCCATGGGAGCTACCCGGATGCAGACCATTATCAAGGTCATTGTTCCAGCCGCGCTTTCCGGCATAATTGCCGCGGTTATGCTGGGCATGGGCCGGGTTATCGGTGAGACCATGGCGGTGCTTATGTGTACCGGCAATGCTCCGATGGTCACGCTGTCTCCGGTTGAACCGGTTTATACCATGACCGCCGTAATTGCGTCGGAAATGGGGGAGGTGGCTTTCGGGTCAGAGCATTACCGGGCCCTGTTCTGGGTCGGGCTGGTTCTGCTTTTCGCGACTTTCATTATAAATTATATTGCGCAAAAGGTTTTGCATACTTACCAACAAAGGTGAAGCAAAAATGAAAAGCCGATGGTCGGAAAAATGGATCTACTGGGTATTCCGGATTACCACCTATTTTATAATTTTAACTATCAGTTGGATTATTTTTGATATTGTTATAAAAGGACTTCCGGTAATCAGTTGGGAATTCCTGTTTGCCGCGCCCCGCGAGGGCGGGACCAAGGGCGGTATTTTTCCGGCCATAGTAGGCACTCTCTGCCTGGTTCTGGGTACCATACTGATAGCCTTGCCCTTGGGAATGTTGAGCGCGGTATATCTTTCGGAGTATGCCAAACCCGGACGTTTTACCCGGGCTATCCGTCTGGCGATTGTAACTCTGGCCGGGGTACCCTCCATTGTTTTCGGCTTATTTGGCTTGGGATTGTTCGTAATTTTTTTTAATTTCGGCACATCCATTCTGGCCGGGATTCTGACCCTGGCTTGCATGATTCTGCCTACTATAATTGTATCCAGCGAGGAGTCCCTGCGTGCTGTGCCCCTGGGACTGCGCGAGGGCAGCCTGGCCCTGGGCGCGACCAAATGGCAGACCATATATAAGAACGTGCTGCCTTATTCTGTGTCCGGTATGTTGACCGGCTCGATTCTGGGAGTAGGACGCGTGGCCGGTGAGACCGCGCCCATTTTGCTGACCGTAGCGGCTTTTTTTCTGCCCAAACTGCCCGGGTCCATATTTGATCAGGTAATGGTTCTGCCGTATCACTTATACATTTTAGCCACCCAGCACCACGAAATGGACCTGGTCCGTCCTTTGCAGTACGGAACCGCGCTGGTGCTGATTGCCCTGGTTCTGGGAATAAATATATTTGCCATTTTTCTACGGAGTCATTTCCGGAAAAAATATAAATGGTAAATTGTGGTATGCCAAACAAGGAGACATCCATGGAAGTAAAGATAAAGGTTGAAAATCTTAATTTCTATTACGGTCCCACCCAGGCCCTGTTCGAAGTGGATATGGAGATTCCTGCCTGCCAGGTTACGGCTCTGATCGGCCCTTCGGGATGCGGCAAGTCAACCTTTTTGCGTACGCTTAACCGCATGAATGATATAATCGAGAACACCCGGCAGCAAGGCCGGGTTATAATTGACGGCCGGGATATCTATAAGAACGGCATTGATGTGGTTGGTTTGCGTAAAACCGTGGGCATGGTTTTTCAAAAATCCAACCCCTTTCCCAAATCAATCTTTGAGAACGTGTGCTATGGGCCCAGAATACATGGAACCCGGGACCGGCAGGTACTGGCGGAAATCGCGGAAAATAGCCTGGTCCGCGCCAACCTATGGGACGAGGTAAAAGACCGGCTGGAGGCCAGCGCCCTGGCGCTCTCAGGCGGACAGCAGCAGCGCTTATGCATTGCGCGGGCCCTGGCAATTAATCCGGATATTATACTTATGGATGAGCCGGCCTCGGCCCTGGACCCGCGCTCGACCGCCAAAGTTGAGGACTTGATCGGAGAGCTGCGAAAGAAGTATACTATCGTGATTGTCACGCACAACATGCAGCAGGCGGCCCGGGTCTCGGATTTTACGGGTTTTTTCTATGAAGGACGGTTGATAGAGTTCGGCCGGACGCAGAAAATATTTACCCAGCCGGATCAAAAACAAACCGAAAATTATATTACCGGACGTTTCGGTTAATACGTTAGTCGTTTCATCCCCGGCTTGGAAATCGGGGATGAAGCGGTATTGAAATATTGGTTTTTCACAACTCGGATCAAATTCCCCGCACTTCAGTGCGGGGAATTTCAGAAAGGAGAAGCGTAAGGTGTCACAGCATTTACAAACCGAGATCGCAAAACTAAAAAAAAAGATACTCGTTCTCTGCGCCCTGGTGGAAGCGAGTTTTCAAAAAGCCGTCAAATCAGTCGGCTCGCGAAATACCGAACTGGCCCAACAGGTGATAGCGGCGGACGCCGGGATCGATGAGATGGAGGTGGAGGTCGAGGAGGAATGCCTGAAAATCCTGGCTCTGCACCAGCCGGTGGCAATCGATCTGCGCTATGTGATCGCAGTGTTGAAAGTCAATAATGACCTGGAAAGAATCGGTGATTTAGCAGTAAACATTGCCGAGCAGGCATGCGCCCTGGCCGGGCAGGAACCGGTGGGCATGCCCTTTGATTTTATTGGCATGGCCGGGAAAACTCAGGCCATGCTCAGAACCAGCCTGGACGCTCTGATTAACCTGGATGCCGGGTTGGCCCGGAAAGTATTGGGTTCTGATGATGAGGTGGATGCCATCAACCGGCAAATGTATGTACAAGTGCAGGAGGGAATCCGGAAAAAAACCGACCGCACGCCGGCTTTGCTCCGGCTCTTATCCGTCTCCCGCCAGTTGGAACGCATAGCCGATTACGCCACCAACATCGCGGAGGATGTGATTTACCTGATCGAAGGCCGGATCATCCGGCATAATGCCGGGGTTGAAAAAGAGGATTGAGGTAAGTTATGCCAAAAGCCGGGATACTTGTGATCGAAGATGACGAGCATATCCAGGAATTGCTCAAGTATAATCTGGGACAGGAAGGTTACCGGATCAGCAGTGCCGTAACCGGGGAGGAAGGTCTCAAACTGGTCAAATCCAGGGTTCCTGATCTGATTATCCTGGATTTGATGCTGCCCGGCATGGATGGTCTGGAAATCTGCCGGATTTTGAAAAGAGACGACCGAACCCGGTATGTTCCGGTTATTATGCTTACTGCCAAGGGCGAGGAATCGGATATTATTGCCGGGTTGGAGCTGGGAGCCGAGGATTATATTACCAAACCATTCAGTCCCCGGGTTTTGATCGCGCGTCTCCGCATGGTTTTGCGCCGCCGGGATCAAAGCCGGGAGGCGGATGAGGCCGGCCTACTTGCCATCCACGAGTTGAGCATCAACCAAGTCCGGCATGAGGTAATGGTTAAGGGGAAACCCCTTAAATTGACCCTGACGGAATTCCGCCTGCTCCATTTTTTAGCTAAAAACCGCGGCCGGGTATTTACCCGCTACCAAATGGTAGATGCTGTGCGCGGGGACGACTACTCAGTCACTGAGCGCTCAGTGGATGTCCAGATTGTCGGCTTGCGCCGGAAACTCGGCGCAGCCGGGAAGTATATTGAAACCGTGCGCGGCGTAGGTTACCGCTTTCAGGAATAAGTTATGCGAAAAAAGCGTCTGCTTTGGCAGATTTATCCATCCTACCTGCTGATTATACTTATGTCTCTCCTGGCAGTCAGTTGGATTGCCGCCGGCTTTCTGCGCCAATTATATTTAACGGAAATCAGGCAGCATCTTAAATCTCAAGCCGGTCTGGTAGAAAGAGAGATGCGGGAAATCATATCCGCCGGAGAGAGCGCTGCGGTTAACCGGCTCTGCCGGGAATTAAGCCAAACGGTGGGCGCTCGCATCACAATCATCCTTCCGTCCGGAAAGGTTATGGGCGACTCCCAAGAGGATCCCGTTCGTATGGATAATCACGCGGACCGTTCCGAGGTCATGGCGGCCCTGGATGGCCAGGCGGGAATATCCAGCCGATACAGCCATACCTTGAGGAAAGAGATGATGTATCTTGCTATTCCCCATATCCGCGGTAATGGCATATCGGCGGTTATCCGGCTGGCGATTCCCATAACCTCTATCCGGCAAGCTTTAAAAGGTTTTTATCTGAAGCTGGCATTGGCAGGACTGTTGATTGCCTTATTGGCAGCAGCTGTCAGCTTGGCCGTTTCCTATCAAATCAGCCGTCCCTTAAGGGAAATGAAAGATGGGGCAGAGCGTTTTGCTCAGGGGCATTTGGACCATAAATTACCCACCCCCAATACAGAGGAAATCGGCGGACTGGCCGAAACTTTAAACCAGATGGCCGGCCAGCTGGATGAGCGCATCCGGACCATATTGCGCCAGCGTCATGAACAGGAAGCGGTTTTGTCCAGCATGGTAGAGGGCGTTCTGGCAGTGGATGCCGATGAATGCATTCTCAATATAAACGCCGCCGCCGCGGATATGTTTGGGATCCAGACCGGCCAGGTCAGAGGGCGAAGCCTCCAGGAGGCCGTGAGGAACACGGATCTCCAGGGTTTTGTGACCAAAACCCTGGTCTCGCAAACAGTGCTGGAAGACGAGATCATTCTTTATAAATATAATACCGAACACATCATGCATGCTCACGGCACTACTCTGCGGGATGAGCAGGGAAAAGGCATAGGCGCGCTGATAGTATTAAATGATATAACCCGTCTGCGCCGTTTGGAAGGAATGCGCCGGGATTTTGTGGCCAATGTTTCCCATGAACTTAAAACGCCGATTACCGGTATCCAAGGTTTTGTGGAAACCCTGCTGGACGGGGCCATGAACAAGCCCCAAGAGAACCAACGATTTTTGGAAATAATCTTAAAATACGCTGAGCGGCTCAATGCCATTATTGAAGATCTTTTGAATCTCTCGCGGATTGAGGAAGCGGAGAAAAAAGAGATTCAACTGGAAAGCTGTAAGATAAAGGATGTACTAAAATCGGTCATCCTGCTTTACGAGGCCCGAACCACAAGGCAAAAGTATAAAATTAAGATTAACTGCCCGGAAGACCTTGGCGCGCAAGCCAATATACCGCTTCTGGAGCAGGCACTTATCAATTTAATTGATAATGCCGTCAAATACAGCGCGCCGGACAAAGTAATAACTGTGGAAGCAGAGCGCAGCGGTACGGAAGTAGTAGTGCGCGTTTGCGACCAGGGATGCGGAATCGAGGACCAACACCTCTCCCGGATTTTTGAGCGCTTTTACCGGGTTGACAAGGCCCGCAGCCGCGAGCTGGGCGGAACGGGTTTGGGCCTGGCCATTGTCAAGCATATCGCCCAGGCACACGGTGGTTCCATATCCGTGGAGAGCACTCCGGGCCAAGGCAGCGTTTTTGCGGTTAAGCTGCCGGGTTTAGAGTAAACGCTGCTATGGCAACCGCCGGGATAGGAGAGAACTGTCTAAAAAGCGAGAAAATATACCATACACATGAAATAGGGGCGACCGGCCGCCCGCCCCTACAGGTCAAAGTTAACTAAAAGCCGGAAAGGAAAAGGCGATTTTGGCTGGTTTGGGAGGGATCAAGTGTCCTGGCCGGTCGTAAAGCTGCAGACCTCGTGGTAGAATTGAACTGATGGCAGGTACGGCGACTTGTAGCAGTTCATAGGGGACGTTTTCCGGTAATGCTGATAGGTAATTGCTTTAAAAGAAAATTTAGCAAAAATTTGCGCGACCGTCAATGACAAAAATTTTGATGTCAATTAACTTTCAAAAGTGAACCGTTTTTTTGAGATTTAACGTTCAAAAGTGGACACCCGGTAAATCGCCATTTTTGACCTTCTGAGTAT
>DAOVYW010000021.1 GCA_030635415.1 Candidatus Firestoneibacteriota bacterium | reverse complement strand
TTACCGGCTTTATGCCAACGAGTATCTGCCAGGCTTAGGTTGGCAAGGTGCAGAACTGATTGACGGTGATTTGGGCTTACATGGCAGTGATTATGTACAGCCTCAAATTGTGATGAATGATGACGGAAAGGCATTTTGTGTATTTGTGGACAAAAGACGCTTTTCTACCCATGATTATGTTACTGCCAGGGAATATGTGCCAGGAAGCGGCTGGCAAGATAGAGAACAAATTTTTAACAGCATTAAAGATATTTCATCTCCTGACCCACAAATAGCAATCAACAATCAGGGAGGAGCAATTTGTGTTTCTTGTTGCTACGATGAGACTGGGCACCGAATTTATGCGCGAAAATATGTTCCTGGCTCCGGCTGGCAAGAAAAATTATTGATTGATTCTGAAGCAGGAGGTTCTACGCCGCAACTTGCAATGAATGATAGTGGAAATGCTTTCTGCGTTTTTGTCGGTGATGGTATTTATGCAAATGAATACGATCCGAACTTGGGTTGGAAGGGCCCTGTGAGGATCGATACTGGTACGGAAACTGATTTTCGTACTCCAGATATAGCGATAAATAATAGTAGCCAAGCAATCTGCGTATTTAGCTTAGCGCAGGATTTTTTAAAACACCGAGTTTATGCCAATGAATATATTCCTGACATTGGTTGGAAAACCGCTACTATTATAGATGCAGGAATAGGGACAAAGACTATAATTCCAAAAATAGCTATAAATAATAACGGATTAGCAATTTGTGTGTTTAATCAGCATATTAGCAATGAGCATGCTTATGCTAATGAATATATGTTCGGCTTTGGGTGGAAAGGAGCTAAAATTATCGACAATGGTGGGGTATATAGTAGAAAATCGCCTTCGTGGCCCAGAATTGTAATAAATAATGATAAAAAAGCTCTTTGTCTTTTCCAACAACTAGACGCTTATCTATATTCTAATAGTTTTTATTGTGAAATACCATGTGGTGAGATAAAAGTTAATTATTATACAGCTTCTGAATCCGGTACACAGACACCTACCCCTACAATAACCATGACGCAAACCGCTACGCCCATCCCGATCTTGACGTTAACCAGTACGTTTGTCTCCATGGAAAGTGGAATCAAAATTATTCACCGGAAAATTGAACCCCTTTTTGGAGAAAAAACTATGATTCACTACCACCTTACCCAGTCAGGCCAGGTTACTATCAAAGCATACAATTTCAAAGGCCGCCTGGTTAAAACCCTGGTCAAGGAGCACAAAAACGCGGGTTCTCACTCCTGCACCTGGGGCGCGGAAAACGCTGCCAGCGAAATCGTGGCCAGCGGCATTTACCTGGTGCATATTCAAACGCCGAGCATGACCAGTACCGAGAAAATCGCGGTGATTAAATAAAAATCCCCCCTTACCCCCCTTTTCCAAAGGGGGATGGGAGGATTCAATAACTTAAGGAGGCAAAGAAAATGAATACTAAAATATTCAAACCATCAGTTTTACTTATCACCATTATTGCCCTGGTGTCAGGCGCTAACCTGACAGAGGCTTCATCCACATCCGGGGGTCTGATTTTAAAACAGGCAGTGGGCGCGCGAGCCCAAGGCATGGGCGAGGCCTTCACGGCTGTGGCGGATGATGCCACTGGCTTGCACTGGAATGTTGGCTGTTTGAGTCGGAATGTTGGCACCCAGCTCAGCGCATCCTTTCAACAGGGGCTGGCCAATTCCACCTATGGCCAGTTTATGGCTACTCACCAGTTGGGAAAAGCCGGAGGCTTTGGCCTGGGCATCGTTCTTTTCCAGGGTGGAAATATGATCCTGGATAAACCGGACGGCAGCGAACAGAGCGTGCAGTCGCAAATAGATTTAGTGGCCCAGGCAGGTTATGGAATTAATCTTATGGATAATCTAGGTGTAGGTGTCAGTGTAAAACTCCTGGACAGCACTCTAATCGGAGAAGTGAGCGCTACGGCCTTGGCCGGGGATGTGGGCGTGCTGCTGGCAGTGGGCAAGCATCTGTCCCTGGGCATAAGCGTCCAGAATATCGGCGCTGATATTACGTATGAAAAAACAGGCGATCCCATGCCCTTGACCGCGCGTCTTGGCGGCAGTTATAAATTGGCTGTAGGCCGGGCGCATGCCGGAACCCTAGCTGTGGATTTGGTAAAAGAGAATGATCAGAATTTTGCGGCCCACGCAGGACTGGAATATTGGTATGCTCAAACTCTGGCCTTGCGTTTAGGCTACAAAGGTGGGTATGAGCTGGAAAACCTGACTGTCGGCATGGGAGCGAGGTGGCAGATGGTACTGGTGGATTACGCGTTTAGCCTTATCAAAGAGCTGGATCATACGCACAAAGTATCGCTCTCACTGCGGTTATAATGAAAGATTAGAGGCAGCGCCGGGGATCCTCCACTGTCCTTAGTTTTCAAGGAGATTCCTCGGCCTGCCTGACCTGGATGTTTTAGTCCAGGGAATGCATTAGTTCAGGGGAGGAGATGGTTTAGGGAAAAGGGGGGGGCAAAACAAACTATTTCAATTCAGGTTCCAGGGTAGGAATACATGGTTGACATATATATGGAAAAATTGATAATCTTTAAGGCCTATGCTTCCTAACCTTAACTTAAATAACCGCTGGCTTTTTATATTTTTATTCTGCTGGGGTATTTCAGCAGCCGCGCCCGCTCCGGCCGAGGAACAGACCAGCTGTATCTGGTCTAATGTGGGTGAAGAACTTTTAGCTGTAGGTGCTTCGCCCCTAAAAGGAGCCTGGCCCGACTATCTGCTGGCTTCCGGAATAGCCGGAGGTCTGGCCATTGCCCTAAATAATGATATTAACTGGTACGCGCAGATACAAGACCACCGGACTGAATGCCAGGATCGTCTAATGCCGGTGGCCGGTCTTTTGGGCGATGGTTTTATACACCTGGTGGGGTGCGCCGCCTTGTACAAATTCGGAAACGAGCATGACCGAAAAACCGCCGCCCTGGCCCTGGAAGGTCAAGTTAATGTCGCCGTTATAGCGCTCCTGCTAAAAACCGCTTTCAGCGCCACGCGGCCGGAAACCGAGAATCGCCAACGTCATTGGTTCACTTTTGTTTTCAGCAACACCAGTTTTCCTTCCGGACATACTATGAGCGCTTTCTGCGGTGCCGCCATCTTGGGGCAAGCCTATCATCTGGAATGGGTTACTTACCCCCTGGCCGCGTTAGTGGCCTATTCCCGGATTTATAATCAACGACATTGGCCCTCGGACGTGATCGCCGGAGCCGGACTTGGCCTCCTGATCGGGCATACAGTTCTGGCCTTCCATAGCGGCCAATCAAAAAAACCGGGCATTCATTTTTCAGTCTTGCCGGCCCGGGACGGTGGCCACATGGTGATCTCATGGTTGTTTTAAAGCGTTTTTTAATTACCCTGGGACTCCTGCTATTAACCTCCCTGTCCGCTAAAGCCGCACCCTGTCCTTTATCGGATTATAAATTTTCCGGCTGTATCCAGGGTGAAGTCAGCGGAGCGGGCAGCCCCCCGGAAATTCAGGCAATAATGAAACGTCTGGATTTCCGGCTTAGCACTGTCCTGCCCTGGCCAAAATGGCTGATCACGGCCGAAGCCGGCATGACAGGACAAAAAATGGTTTTGGGAGAAACCTTTCTGGAATATCGCCTGGACGCTGTTACTACCTTTAAAATCGGTCGTTTTCGTCCGCCTTTTGGTAATGAGCACCAAACCCTGCCCGCCAAAATGGATACTATCGCCGGCTCCCTGCTTTACAGATTTGGAAATTACGGCTGGCCCGAAACATTGGGTCTGGACAGCGTGAGTGAGTTTGATTACGGCCTGCGGGCCGATTTTATCTGGCCATCCCTGTTCGCCGGCCTCGCGCCTTTTATCAGTGCCGCTCTGGTTACCGGAAACGGGCGGGATGTCATCCCGGATATCCCGTCCCAAGGCATTCTCCGGCTGGGCTTTGCCAGCTGCTTAAGATTGGAGGATCTCCGGCATGAAATGGTATTGGGTCTTTCCGGAGCTTATGGTTGGAATGAGCTTAGTTATAAAAGTGGAGAATATATCCCCTTGGGAATACCGGGAGACCTGACAGTAAATAGCGCAGGAGCCATAAGCATAACTAATTTTGGCGTCCGCAGTCCGGTTTCACTTCTGGGAGCAGACATCAGCTTGCGCATGAATGATTTAATCCTCAAGGCGGAATGGATGACACGCCGTATCGAGAACTTCCATTCCTCTGGTTACTCCTTGACTGCCATTTCCGAACTGGAACATTATATTCCGGCCAACTTGTCCCTGGTGGGGCGCTGGGAAGAGGTGGTGCAAGGATACGCTGACGGCCTGCATGCTCCGGGAAAACCATATTCCGCTGCTACGGCCGGTCTTAAATGGAGGTTTGCATACTGGCAGCTGGACATTAATTATGTCGTACTGCTTTATGATTTCCGCCTTCACGCCTTTCCCAACTCGAATATTGTGATGGCTCTTCTTCAAGTCAGCTTTTAGAGGCGTCCTTAAAAAATTCTTTTCGCTTGTTTACAAACTCGATTTCTCCCCTTTTGTTTAGCGGCATATAATGCCTTGTCGGCACGCCGTATGAGCGTGTTCATCGTATCCTCCGGGTTATCTAAATTTGCCACCCCCAGACTAATCGTAACCCGAACAATTTGCTTCTGAAAATTAAATTTGGTTTTCTCTACCGCTCGTCTAAGTTTCTCGGCAACACCTAGGGCGTCGGCGATTTCCGTTTCGGATAAAATTACGGCGATTTCTTCACCGCCATAACGGGCCACGATGTCCGTTTCCCGCGTCTGATCTTTTAAAATTTCCGCGGTCTGGCGCAATACTTTATCTCCCATTAAGTGTCCATAGGTATCATTGATTTTTTTAAAATCATCCATATCTATGAGTATAAACGCCAGCGCCCGTTCATAGCGCTGAGCGCGGATAATTTCTTTTTCCAAAGTACTCATTAAATAGCGCCGGGTATAAATTCCCATAAGGGAATCTTGTTGGTATTCTCTCTGCTTGGCTTCCGTGTGGGTATTAAAGAAATATATCATTTGATTCATAATATTAGCAATCCGCTGAGTAAAAACAAATTCGCGCGCTTCAATTAAAACGTGTTTATAATTACTAAGAAATATTTCTTTCAGTCCATCCTCTATCCCGCTGATGGCCTCTTCGAACCTATTCCCCTGGATATAAATAATTTTCCAGAGAACCAGCAAAAATATCAGGATTAAGCTGAAATTGACTATTGCGCTGGCAACAATAAACTTTTTAAATAAGCTCGTCATATTAAATTCGAGATAAAACACTTCTTTTTGCCCAAAAATCTGTCTGACCCGGTATTTCCAGCAATAGGCGCCTTTAGATTTTATCACCAAATGAATGCCGGATTTTGTTGCCACTTTATAATTAGCCAAATCATTTTCAACGCCCGCCGTCCATTCATCCTGGTGGCGGCTCCAAAAATAACATATCTTCTCCTCTGTTTGATGCCAGATCAGCACATCTAATTTTTCAATATTCTCAAGACCGAATTGTGCCGGGACGGGAAAAATCCCAGGCTCAGAAACAGAGGTTTTCAAATTCTCTTCCGCCCTTCGCGCTTTTGGTTTGAAAGGCATTATGCGTTCAGGTTGCAATGTTTGTTCCAGGCCCGCTTGGGGCGCGGGACTTTTAGCTTTATTGCTAAAAATATATCTAAATATTCTAAATTCATACATGTTGCTTATTGCTTTGAGCGCGTTTTTCAAAAACCAGAATGTTTTTAAAAGTATCGCCCTAAATTTATAGGGTTCAGCGTTTCCTTTGATTTTTGATTTTAATGCTTTTGCTTCAGATATTTTTCGAACCGTTTTTGTTTCAATCTTTTTAATTTTCGTCTTGATAATAGTGTTAAGTCTAGAGACGGTCGTTGCCGCACCCCTATAAACCATATCCGGCTTAATTACTTTTTGCTGCTGCAAGCAAATAAACGCTCTTTCTGATCGTGCCACGATTTTTTTTTGACACATATAATCAAAAACCAACCCCCAGCCAATCGCGAGGAAACAAGTGAAAACCAAAACCACCAGCGTAATATGCATACACAATCGCCGATGAAAAACGGCAGGTCGTTTTAACATTTCGCCCCCATTATTTGGTAAATTTATATGGACGTATTGGCTTTACTTTTTTAGAGGAAATTTCAAGGTTAGAACATCACTCTTTTGGGTTTCCTGACCTTGATAATCCAAAGCCGTAACGGCATACCGCCACGTTCCCCGCTTAATGTTTTTCAGCCAAATTAGATTCTTCTGCCTTGGCTGGGAATCAATTTTTTCCAGCTTATCTTTTTTTCCTCTGCCTTTATAAAAATGATATTTCCGGGCGGTAAGCGCAGTATCCAGCCAGTAAATCAAAACTCCCTTCCCGATTTTAATATATTGCGGTTTGGCAGGCGGTTTCTGCGAAGCCGCTTGCTGCTGTTCAATAATATTTTTAAGGCCTGCCAATTCTTTCCCGGCTTCGGCCGAGGCCTGATTGATCTTCAGAAACTTGATTTTAGGCATTAAGTAATAACTTCCGCCCACTCCCAGAATCAATCCCAAAACAAATAGCATGATAACACCTATATGGCTCCCCCCCTTGGAAACATCCTCGGGCATATCATCGAGTTCTTCGGAAAACAGGACACTGTGGCGGGCTTGAATCTGTGATGATTCCTGGTCCCGTTTGCTTGGAACTTCATCCGGGTCGGAATCCAATATGTTTTGGGCTGCGGTTTTAAACTCAGAATCCGGTTGATCATTTTCTCTGACGCGCAGCGTAATTTTCGCATCTGATTTCGAGATCGGTTCTGGTTCTGGCTCCGGCTCGCCGGATACTGAAGCTCCCTGCAATCGGGGCGATTCCTGATCCGGATCGGTCTGCAACTCTATTGTTTCATATTCCGCATCCGAGGTTTTCTTGGTTTCGGTCTCCTCCGGGTCAGACGGTTCGCCGAATAGTGAAGCTCCCTGCAATCGGGGCGATTCCTGGTCCGGATCGGTCTGCAACTCTATTGTTTCATGTTCCGCATCCGAGGTTTTCTTGGTTTCGGTCTCCTCCGGGTCAGACGCCGGTCCAGTGCGTTTATTGGAAAACAAGTCCTTCTCCGATGATGGTTTTTCCTCCGACATAAAATCTTCCGGCACCTGGATGGAATCCAAGTTGATTTTCAATTCCTTTTTTTTAGGACTTTTTTCCTTAGCCAATTTGGGGTCCCGGCTTCCGGGAGATGTCGTCCTCCGGCGAGAAACGGGTTTAGCCGGGGTTTTTTTGGTTTCGCCCATGCCCGGCTCTCCTTCAACTTCCAATAAATCCATAACCGCCGGTGAAATTATAGCCGGCATTCCCTTGCCTCGCGCGACCAGCAGATCGTAAATTTCATTTAGCGCCATCTGAAGTTTATCCGGCATGGCAGAAATCCGGGTCATGCCATCCAGCATTATTTTAACTTCCGCTATTTGATCGATAGTAGGCATTTTAAAATTAAACCGGCGTTCCCCAAAAATCGCTTCCATGAAACCACTAATATGCTGAAAAAGCCCTTTTTCTTCCTGTTTAAGTCCAACTGCGGAATTACCTTCCGTCTGATTCAAACGGCAAATAACGACATAGGCGGAGATCACTCCATCCCGGACTTCCAGCGGGGCCAATTCTCCCTTAGCCATAAATTCTTGAAGCCGTTTAAAATGCTTTTCCATGCCCTGTACCCCCTGTAGCGCCGGTAGTTAAATTTATTATATCACCGGGATTGTACTCCTGCAACTGGACATCTTGGCTTTTCTTAACCCCATCCGCCCCCTTATTAATCCTTTCCGGCCAGCGCTTCAACTATGGCCCGGCCAAAAGCTTCCGCTGCTTCCGGACCGGAAGCAGTAATAAGCCGGCCCGCTACTTCCACCGGATGGCCGGTATAAATCGCTCCGGCTTTTTCCAGTTCATCTTTTCCGGACGGAAAAACCGTGGCCTTTCTCCCTTTTAACAATCCCGCACGCGCCAGAATAACCGGCGCAATGCAGATTGCGGTCAGCAGTTTGCCCTGCTCCACGAATTCAGATGCCGCCTTATGGGCTTGGGGTAGATTAAAGTACTCACTTGTGCCGGGCCCGCCAACAAAGAGCAGCGCATCGAAATCCGAGACCCGAACATCGGCCAGGAGCATATCCACCTGTGCCATCCGGCCGAATTTGCTGGCAGCCGAGTTTGCTTGTGAAGAAATTGTAACTACCTGAATCCCATGAGTTTCAAAAATTTCTTTAGGCATCCAATATTCTTCATCGCGAAATCCATTTTGAGCAATCACCATGGCGATTTTTGCTCTCATTTCACACTCCTTTAGGGGGCCGATTTATTCATTCCCCGCTCCCACCAACCGTGATTTCCGGAATACGCAAAGTCGGCTGAGCATCCGCTACCGGCACGCCTTGTTCATCCTTGCCGCAGGTCCCAATACCCATACCGCAATCCGTTCCAACCATGTCTATGCTTTTTAAAACTTGCTGGCCATTTCCAATCAGGGTAGCGCCGCGTACCGGTTCCGCCGGTTCACCATCACGAATAATATAGCCCTCATTGATCTCAAATACAAAATCACCGTTTACGGTATTGACCTGGCCGCCGCCCATACGCACCACATATAAACCTTTTGAAACTGACTTGATAATATCTTCCGGAGGACTTTTTCCCGGAAGAATCATAGTATTGCTCATACGCGGTATGGGTGCATAGGCATAGGACTGGCGTCTTCCATTGCCGGTCGTCCTCCCGCCGGCCAGACGGGCGCTGAGTATATCATGCATAAATCCCAGCAATATACCCCGCTCCACCAGCAGGGTCCGCACCGCAGGCGAGCCTTCATCATCCAACCCATAAGAACCCCGCCAGCCCTCTAAAGTTGCGTCATCCACTACGCAGATAAGCGGCGAGGCCACGCTCTTCCCGATTTTATCGCCAAAAGGGGAAAGTCCCTTCCTTATCAAATCGCCCTCCAAAGAATGACCAATAGCCTCGTGGATCATAGTCCCCCCGGCCTCGGAGGCCAGCACCACGGTCATGCGTCCGCTGGGCGCCGGCCGGGCTGTCAGCAGCATATTGGCGCGGCGGCCGGCTCTCATTCCCACCTCGCCGGGATCCTGGTCATGAAAAAATTCCCACCCGCGGGCACCGCCTATGGCCTCGTATCCAGTCTGTATGACATTGTCTCGGCCCGCTACAACATTAATCCCCAGCATGACCTGGATCCTCTGATCTTCGCACCAAATATCATCCGACCGGGCTATACCTATACGCTGTGTGAAACCGTTCAACATAACAGTAACCTGGCGTATTAAAGGCCCTGATCCGCGTGCCGCTTTTTCCGCTTCCATAGCCAGTTCGATCCGCTCAACCAGCGGAAGCAGGGTTGGCGGACGGCCAGCCGGCCGGGACTCGCTCCGGGGATTCACCGCCCTGGAGGCGGCTTCGGCTGCTCCCTCTATTGAACCAATCAGTTCGCAGGCAGCATGCCGGAGCCCCTGGGATGTTACCTCATTGGTGCTGGCAAAAAAAGTAGCGTCTCCACGTACTAAACGAAGGCCCGCACCGAATTCGCCCTGATCAATAATCTGATCCGGCCGCGAGGCTTCGATCTTGATCCTGGTCATCTGATTTTCTTCTATAAATACATCGGCAAAATCACACCCGGCCCGGGTCAGAACATTCAAAGCCTCAAAGGCGATCTCCTGCCGGTTTATTGTTTCTGTCATTAAGTTAACTCCCGTTTATCTATTTTGCGTACTTAAACACCAATTTCCGCCCGGTTTCCAGCAAGCGGCGCACCCGCGCCGGTTGGGGAGATTCCGCGTAAATTCGCACCAAAGGCTCGGTGCCGGAAGGTCGGATCAGCAGCCAGGAATCGTCTTCCAGGATAAATTTCACACCGTCAAAATCCTTGATCTCCCTGATTCCCGTCCGGTCCATTAGGGCCGGCGGATGACCGGTCAAGCCCTCCAACAAAGCCTTGCGCCGCTCCAGAGGAAAGCCGATATCCAGCCGCTGATAATGAAAGCTGCCGAATTCCTTCTCCATCTCTTTTAGAATCCAGGAAAGGGGGCGGCCTTCCATAGCCACCAATTCCAGCAGAAGCAATCCGGCCAATACCCCGTCGCGCTCAGGAATATAATGGTGAACTCCCATGCCTCCGGATTCCTCGCCGGCCAGCATAAACCTCTCCTTTAAAATCAGCTCTCCCAGATGCTTAAAGCCCACCGGTGTTTCACGCAATTCCAGACCATAAGCCGCGCACATCCGGTCTATCAGAAAGGTTCCGGATATGGTCTTACCCACCGGTCCGCTTGCTTTCCGGTTTTTAATAAAATGCCGTATCAGGAGCCCCAGGATTTTATGCGCGGTGATATATCTCCCCTGGTCATCCACCAGACCTACGCGATCCGCGTCGCCGTCAACTGCTATTCCCAGATGCGCGCGGTTTTTTCGCACCGTGTTTTTTAAATCACCCAGGCTCTCTTCCACCGGTTCGGGCTGTAATCCGCCGAAAAGCGGATCTCGTTGGTTGTGAATCGAGAACACTTTACAACGGTTGATCCCCGGGCGCTTCCATTCCAGGGAACGACCCAAAAAATCAAGTCCTGACCCGTAAAGCGGATCATATACAATGCGCATGGGAAATTTCCGGATTTTTTCCATATCCACATAGGCCGTGATCTTATTAAAATACGGCGCTTCCAAATCCACGGGCTTTAAAAGCTTGCGCTGCCGGGCCTGCTCAACATCCAGGCTTTTCACTCTCTGTTTGTCAATCAAGGTTTCAATCCGGCGGGTGGTCTTGGGCAGGGCCGAGCCACCAAAATCGGACTTGATTTTAAAACCGTTATAGTCATAGGGATTATGCGAAGATGTAATGACTACCGCGCCGGCCGCCCGAAAATGCTTCACGCCCCATGAAATCGCAGGCGTAGGCATGGCTTGGCCGGTCATAAGCACGGACACTCCATTGGCGCAAAGCACCCCGGCCGCGGCCCGGGCAAATTCTTCGGAAAGAAAACGGTTGTCATAGCCGACAATGATCGGCTTATCCTTGGTAGAAAGTTCTTTAAAATACAGAGCCGTAGCCTGGGCTGTCCGGCGGACGTTCTCCATGGTAAATTCCCGGGCGATAATGGCCCGCCAACCGTCAGTCCCGAATTTAATTTTGTCCATCTATTTTATTTCTCCTGCCATTTTTGAATTTCTCCGCCCTGAAGAGCGGAGAAATTGATCCGCGATGTAGAAAAACATTACTTGTATGGCCGCTTCATCCCCGCCTTGAAAGGGCGAGGGGGATTCGCGGTGACGTATTAAACCACACTGTAATCCGGAATAATCGTACCCTGCCCGAGCACGCTGCCCGGACGCACCGTGGCAAAACGTCCGATCTGGCAGGCCGCGCCGATTACACATCCGTTAAGTTTTGCTCCCTCTCCGATATGCACCTTGTCCCAGATCACACTCCGCTGAATCACGGCATGCGGCCCGATTTTTACCCGTTGGCCCAGGATTGCGAACTCTCCGATCCGCGCTTCCGCCGCCGCAACGCAATCATCGCCAAAAACTCCGGGCGCGCTTACTTCCACTGTGGGATGAAAGCGGCATCTTTTGCCCATATACAGCCTCGAATTTTTCTTCCCGGTTGAACCAATCGGCAGCATGAACATCCGATCTTCCAGAATGTCCAGATGGGCCTGGAGATATTTAGCCGGAGTGCCAATATCCATCCAGTAGTCACGCCCGGGAAATGACCATACCCTTTGTCCGGCAGAGAGCAGCTCGGGGAAAAGTTGGCGTTCTGAGGAATAATTCTTACCCTCGGGAATCCGGTCAAATACCGCGGAATCAAAAATATACACCCCGGAATTAATCCAATGAGTCTGCCCTTCGCCCGGACTGGGCTTTTCTAAAAAACAGCTAACCCGGCCGGCCCGGCTCGTCTGGACCAGGCCATAGGCAGAAGGATCTTCCACCCAGGTAAGACCTATGGTTAATACCGACCGCTGGCCGCGATGAACAGTTGCCATGCGCGTTAAATTAATATCCGTCAGTATATCTCCGTTTAAAACCACTACGGTTTCCCGGCGATCAATAAATTTGCCGGCATTCCGGATAGCCCCGGCAGTTCCCAAAGGTTGGGATTCCAGCGCGTAATGCAGCTTGATCCCAAATCTCCGGCCAGTGCCAAAGGCTGCCCGTAAAAGTTTGGGCTGGTGGCAGATGGAAAGAACTATATCGCGTATTCCATGCTTCCGCAGAAAGGCAAACTGGTATTCCAGAAAGGCATGCCCCAGCATAGGCACTGTGCTTTTCGGACAGTGAAGCGTAAGCGGCCGGAGTCTGGTTCCTTCACCGCCGACTAATATAATGGCTTTCATTACCCTTTATCTCCTTGCGTTCGGCCGGGTTCAGCCTGACGGTTTTTAAAGAATTCCACGGTTCTGGCAATGCCTTCAGATAAACTGGCACGCGGCTCCCATCCCAGCACTTGTCCTGCCAAACCGGCATCAAGATAATTAGCTTGTAAATCGCCCCGGCGCGAAGGACCATGTTTGGCCAGAATATCGCTTTGCATGACTGTTTTAATGGTTTCATACAAAACATTGACATCCGTGGGCCGGTTGGTGCCAATATTCAAGGCGATGTTTTCTCCCTTGGTCAGAGCTTTCAGGTTGGCTTCTACCACATCACCCACAAAAACATAGTCGCGGACACACGAACCGTCACCATTAATGGTGGGGGGGATCCCTTCCAATAAGGCCTTGATAAAAATAGACACTACACCGGCTTCTCCGTGCGGGACCTGCCGGGGACCATAAACATTACTATAGCGAAAAGTTACATATTTCATTTTAGTTCGGCGGGCAAAAAATTCAAGATACATCTCGCCTGCGTATTTGGAAATGCCGTAAGGCGAGGCTGGCTGCATAGGAAAATCTTCCCGGGCCGGAAGATTTTCCGGCTCGCCATATACTACCCCTCCGGAGGAGACATAGATGATTTTTTCAACCTGGTGCTTTTGGCCGGCCTCCAGCAGGTTGAGCCATCCCATTATATTAATTTGCGCGTCCTCCCTTGGTTTATCCACTGACAAGGGAACCGAAATTTGCGCGGCGTGATGATTGACAACCTGGGGCTTGAACTCCGCGAAAATCCCGTCTATCCGCGGGTCCGCAATATCCATCTGATAAAATTTGGCTTTAGGATTGACGTTCTCTTGGGTCCCGGAAGAAAGATCATCCAGTATCGCGACCTCATGCCCGGCATTTATAAAGGCGTCCGCCACATTGGAACCTATGAAGCCGGCGCCGCCGGTAACTAAAATTTTCATGCTTAACCTCCGAAAAATTAATATTATTTTTCATTACCTTCCAAATCAACCTTAATTTATACGTTTGCCCCATTTTATCCATCATCCCCTGCTTTCTAATACGCCTCTTTATGATGAAACACATCCAGTACGGTTTGAATAATTAGTTTAATATCCAGAGCCAGGGACCAGTTTTCCACGTACCACAGGTCGTACTTGGTCCGCTCCTCAATCGGCGTGTTGCCCCGCAGGCCGTGGATCTGGGCCCAGCCGGTTATGCCGGCCTTGACTTGGTGCCGGTCCAGGTAACGAGGAATGGTATCCTCAAATTGCTTTACGAAATGAGGCCTTTCCGGACGGGGTCCGACCAGGCTCATCTCGCCCTTTAGAACATTAAAAAGCTGCGGCAATTCGTCGAGCGAGGTTTTTCTTAAAAAGCCGCCGATCCGGGTCCGGCGGACATCTCCTTTCCGGGCCCAGACCGGCCCGGTGGAGTTTTCGGCATCCTGACGCATGGAGCGGAATTTAAAAATAGTAAAAGCCTTATTCCCCCGGCCGACCCTCTCCTGCCGGAAAAAGGCCGGTCCTGGTGAGGATAATTTTACAGCCAGACCTAGAACCAAGAAAAGCGGCGAGAGCAGAATTATAGCCGGAATGACGCAGACCAGATCAAGGCCGCGTTTTAACACCCGGGAAAGCGGCTTGGACAGCGGCACTTCCTGGAGGGCAAAAACCGGAATGCCATAAATCTCTTCCATGGTCATGGGATTGGTGATAATTCCAAATAAATCAGAGACAATCTTGAATTCCACGTCCGCGGATTGCACCGTCAGGAGGGCTTCCGCGGTCCGCGCATGCGCGGCCGCCGGAAGGGCGAAAACAACCTCGTCTATCCTCTCTTGCCGGATAATTTCATTTAAATTATCCAGGCTTCCCAATACCCGGCCCCCGCGGCCCGTCCCTGGCGACTGATCCTTTAGCCCGGAATTTTCACTATCAGTCACAAATCCTATCAGCCGGTAGCCTAATCCTGGAAATCGCCTCACCTGATCAGCTATGAAATAAGCGGTATCAGTCGTTCCCACCAGGGCCAGGCGCGATATTCCCACGCCTCGGCGCCTAAGTCTGACCTGAATCCGGCGCAGTAAGGAACGAGCCAGCACGGTTAAAACAATTGAAAATCCCCAGGCATAAAACAGCACTATGCGGGAATAGGTCACACGGCGGTAGAAAAAGCTCAAACCGATTACAATTATAAAAGCCACGGTCAGGGCCTTAAATATCCGTGGGAATTCATCTACTCCTGAAATACCGCGGCGCTGAATAAAAAGCCCGGCATAATGGAAACATATCAGCGCCACGCCAATCACTATGGGCATGGCTTGCAGGTATAAAATCAACGCTGGTACATCATACTTCAGGGGAATGGGCCATCCGGAAAACCTTAAATAGTATGCCCCTAAAAAAGCAGCGCACACCACCAGAATATCCGACGCCAGGTTAAGGTAATGAAATAATCTGGACAATCCTTGACGAATCATTATACCTTCTCCAGACAAGCCTTTATTGTATCCGCCAGCTCCTGCTTGAACCGGGAGCGATTAAATTGCATGGCTCGCGACCTGATTTCCTCAGTATCCCAAACTATGTTTTGGGAAGCTTGTATTGCTTCCATCAATGAGGCGGGCGTGGGCTGATTGAAAAAGATCCCGGTTTTTCCCGGGATCACGGTTTCCCGGACTCCGCCCTTGTCATAAGCAATTACCGGCCGGCCTGAAGCCATGGCTTCCAAAGGAGTTATGCCGAAATCCTCTTCCCCGGGAAAGATAAAAGCGCGGCATTGCGCGTAGAGCTCAACCAGTTTTTCGGTCCCGGTTTTTTCTAAAAACTTTACTGTCGGCCCGGCCAGACGCTCAAGGCGTTTTTTTTCAGGCCCGCTCCCCACTACGGTAAGCGGAAGCTTGAGCTCATTACAGGCCGCGATGGCCCGGTCAACACGCTTGTAAGGCACTAAAGCTGAAACCACCAGGTAAAATCCGCCGGGTTCCCGGCCTATTCGGAAACCCCCGGCATCGACCGGCGGATGAACAACCTCGGACGGACGGCCATAGTATTTTTTTATCCGGCGCGCCACATGATGGGAATTGGCGATAAAAGCATCGACTCTCCCGGCACTCACTCTGTCCCATAACCGCAAACGGCTGATCGCCAGAGAAATAAAAAAGCTTTTCAGCCGGCCCCGGCTTTTGGCGGGAAAATATTCATGATACTGTTCCCAGGCATACCGCATGGGAGTATGGCAATAGCATATGTGGGGCGTGCCCGGCTGAGTGATGGCGCCCTTGGCCACGCAATGGGAGGACGAGATAACCAGGTCATAGGGACGCAGATCGAATTGCTCAACCGCCGCAGGAAAAAGCGGCAGATAATTCCGGTAATATTGCCGGGCTTTGGGCAGGTTTTGAATAAATGATGTTATGACCCGGTGTCCCCGGATAATCGGGGAAATATTTTTCGGCTCATAGAGCAGGGTATAGATATCCGCTTGGGGATAAAGCTCGCAAAGCACTTCCAACACTTTCTCTCCGCCCCGCATCCCATTAAGCCAGTCATGCACCAAGGCTACTCTCATTATGTATAGAATCCCTTCATTTTCAATAATTTCCCGGCCGCCTTAAGAACCTCGCTTGCCTTGATTTCCCACATACATGCCATGGTGCCTTCCCGGCAAACTGTTACCTCCTGTTGGCGGACCGTGACCGGAGTGTAGCACGGTGAACAGGCCAGGGGATGGCGCACTACCCGGTGATTGGACCCGCGAGGCGCCAGCAGCTTGGGATCGGTGGGGCCAAAAATCGAGACCGTTGGTATTCCAACCGCGTCCGCTATGTGCAGCGGTCCGGAATCCCCGCCGATAAACAGATCACACTGTTTGAGCAAGGCTGCCAGCATCAGCAGAGAAGTCCGGCCCTCGGATCGAATGGCCGGAGGATCAAGCTGTATTCCCGCTAACAAGCGATCGATTACTTCAGCATCCTGGGCGTTTCCCACCATGAGTAAGCGGGCCTTGAAGCAACGGCTTAACTCTTGGCAAACCTCTTGGTAACCCTCCAGCGGCCAGCGCTTGGTAGTCATTACCGTACCAGGATTAACCCCACCTCCGGGAAAAAGCGCTACTAAAGGTCCTGCTCCCCGCTTATACCCCTGTTCGCTCAAGAAGCCTTTGGCTGATTGCTCGATTTCATGGGGCACGGCCAAGTCCAGGTTCCGGCTTTTCGCGCTTAGGTCCAGAAATTTCAAGCCTTCAAGGTTCCGATCCACTTCATGCGCTTCGGGCCGAAAAGGCACTGGATGCGTATGGGCAAAACCGCGCCCTTCCCAATCAAAACCAATGCGAATAGGTATCTTCCCGGCGGCTGCCAACAATCCGGCCAACGGAGTACGGTGCAGGACAAAAACCAGATCAAACCGGCCTTTCCGCACGGCCCGGATGGCTTGCCAGGTCCGTTTTAGCTTTTCTATCCTTCCCACCGGTTCATAGGCGTTGAATTCAATAATGCCACTCACCCGGGAATCCTGGGACACCAACTCTTGGCACCAGGAGCTTACCATATAAGTTATGCGGGCCCGGGGATAACCAGCCTTCAGAACCCGCAATAAAGGCGTAGTGAAAAGAATATCCCCGATGCAGCAAAGCTTTATGATCAGGATGCGATTTATATCGGACGCAATAATCGGCCGCTGTTCTGTTCGCGCGAAAAACCTATGTAATAATCGAAAAAATGTTTTTTTCATTTACCTTTGCCTGGTCCGGACAAACCGGAAGTAATAAGGAATATCAATTTACATGAGGAATAGCATAAAAACAATTAAAAAAAACCAGAAAGTGTATCCGAGTACTGAGAAGCTGTGGAAATTTGCTTCATATTGATATTCCTCTCCCTTTTTGACGGCACGTCCAGCCTGTCCTGCCTGTCCTGGATGGTTTAGTCC
>DAOVYW010000024.1 GCA_030635415.1 Candidatus Firestoneibacteriota bacterium | reverse complement strand
TGGTAGTCGTAATCGGTTCATTAGGATAGAGGCGGGTGCAAAGGCGGCGATTAAGCATTAATTCCGGCAGGGGTTTTCGAACCGGCCAGCGCTGGGTCATCGTAATGGCCTCTTCTTGACCAGCGACGTTTTTATAAAAGGCGACGGATTGATTAACGGTAAAACTGCCCGACAAGATACGTGTAATTTCCACGGTGGTTGTCAGATTAAAGGGCATCATGATTTTATGCGTAAATGCTCCCTCCGGAAGAGTTCCAATGACTTGGCCGGCCACTACCTGATCACCGGGTTTGACGACCGGAGTAAAGTTCCATTTTTTTTCGGTGTTTAAAGGAGCCGCTTTCACTCCCCGGGGAAGAAAATATCCATGCTCGCGGGCGATTACCGCCAGTGGCTTTTGCAGACCATCAAAGACTTGTCCCAGCAGCCCGGGGCCGAGACCGACGGAGAGCATCTCTCCGGTTAGCTCGACGCGGTCGCCCACGCGTACACCGCGGGTGTCTTCAAACACCTGCATATCAGCCTCTTGCCCTTGAATGCGTAATACTTCCGCCATCAATCGTTCCTGGCCCACACAGACATAGCCTACCTCGTTTTTCCGGATAGCCTGATTGGTGACGGCAATCGTGACCAAACTTTCGCGCACCGCCACCACTTTAGCGGTGGCGAGGGACGAATTACTTAAAATCGATTTTGTGCTCACACGTAACCTCCTGCACGAGTTCTGCGAATCTGATTTCCGCAGCGCGGGACTCATAGGATAACCAGTTTTCTATGACGTCCCATTTAAATAAATATCCTAAAAGTTTCTCTAAACAAAAATCCACACCGGAAGTCAGATGGTTTATCCGATCCCAGATTAAATTGAAAATCAGCCGATCCAAGGCCACGGTTTCTTCCGCAACCAGCAAATCGCGAACCGGCGTGATCCAGGAATAGACAGCGCCTAATTTAAAAGTCGGGTCTTCCCAATTATTCTCAATTTGCCTGGCCAAACGGCTCACACTCCAGGGCGAATCACCTTGCGGTGCGCCCCAGCCCAGATGCCGGCGGCGGAGCGCGGCCAGGATGGTGATTAGATCCATCCGAAATCCAAGGATAGCCGCTAACGCCGGCTGGGTCATAAAAGGGCGCATTTTTTCATATTGCGCGATCATTTCCGCGTCCGTGCAGGCAGTCTGCTGCCGGTCCCAGCATAAAAAAATGGCGATCTGCGCAATTAATTCAGCGTCGCTAGGTTCGAGCATTTTCAATCGTTCCCGCAATCGTTCCCGATTAATCGGTAAACGATCCACCTGGTCGTAACGCGGCAGATAGGGCAGACTTGAGATCAAGGTATAGTAAACATTTACTTGGCTCATAAGGTATTTATTGGTTACTCGCTTCCTTGCATGACAGATCTGAATTTAGGCGCCAATTGCTGCAAGAGCAGTTCCATCAGGGCTTTTTCCGAAAGATCGATTTCCAATTCTTCTCCCACTAAAGAGACTTTAATCCCGTGATTATCATTGCCCGCGGGATGTAATTCCACCCCCGCGCGTAACATCTCACGGGAAACACCTAAGATAAAATGATGCAACTGTTTTTGTTTGGCCTCAGTAAGCTCGGTTGATTTTTCATCGGGATTAAATAAATAATCGGCGATTTTTATATCCAGTTTTTGTTCGGGCGGGATATCCCGGGTAGCGGCGCCCGCAATTTGGAGAATCAATTGGCGCAAGAAATCGCGGTCCTGTAATTCTAAAGAGAGGAGGTGCCGGACATGCGCGGTGAAAACCGCGCGCAACTCGTTTTCAAGTTTTAATTCCGTGTCCCGCGCCGCTAAACGGAGCGCTTCCTGGAAAGATTTTTTCTCGGCCGCAACCTCCGCTTCCGCTTGCGCCCGCATTTTTTTCACTTCCGCGCCGGCTTGCACGATCATGGTTCGGACCTTGGCATGCGCGTTTTCTAAAATCTGGTCAGACTGTTTTTTGCCGGTGGCTATGCCATCGTCGCGGAGACGGTCGATCAGTTCCTGCACACCGGAAATGGTTTTTTCATCGGTTGCCATCGGCTAATTTCCTCCTGACAGGGAACCCACTAAGACCAGGGCGAAAACAAAAGCAAAAACCGCAAAGCCTTCCACCACCGCCGCGGGTGCCAGCGAAATACCGAAAATTTCCGCTTTGTTCTTCGAAACATTAATCGCCGACGCGCAGCAATATCCCTGGTACACTCCGCTCGCCATCAGCGCGATACCCGCTAAGAGCCCAATCGCGAAAATACCCGGTGCGGTATCCGCATGGAGTGAACCCTGGAGGGTAAGCATAACCACAATACCATAAATAATCTGGGAAGAGGGCATGGCGGAAACCCCGATAAAACGTCCATGCCCACTCTCGGTCTCCAGCAGGGCGCCGCAAGCAGCCTGTCCGGCGCGCGCGCAGCCGATGATACTGCCCACCGCGCCCAGTGCCATGGGAGAAAAAACCCCAAACCAACCTAATGCCATAATAATTTGTTCCATTTTCATGTCTCCTTTATTTTAAAAGCTTTGAAGGGATAGCCTTCTTCGGAAATACTCCATCTGAAAAACTCGATAAAATTCAGGCGCAAGCCGTGGATGACACCGCTGGCTAAAGCCAAAACAAAATTAATCGCGTGACCCAAGACTAAAATAATTAAGGCGAACAGCAAACCAATTCCCGGGATAGCGCCATGTACTTGTCCGGCCAGATTATTAAAAGTAGTGGCCAGCGAAGCGCTGGCCAGTCCCAGGGCAAACAAGCGCAGATAACTTAAAGTATCACCAAAAGCGCTCGAGAGGAGCGCGAAACTCTTTAGTCCGGACAATATCCGTTTTAAAAGCGGTCCCTTAACCTGGGTAAAAAATAAAATCATTATCCCGCCCAGGCCTAAACCGCTCAGCGCGATTTGCTTATAGTGAGTTATAGCTGCCGGCAAATTCCGGCTTAGCCAGAGCAGGGTGCCGCTAATAAAAATAAGACTCCAGCCCAGGGGCGCTAAGGATTTTAAGTTGTGACGCCATCGCCAGGAATTGGATAGATTGGCAATCAGGAGATGTCCCACCCCGGTTAAGATCGAGAGTTTCATCATAACATCAAAATTATGTAAATCCAGGATTTTAAACCGGAATAAAATATGATCCGGATGGGGAGAGATGCCAAAATAACTGCCGACCAGGAATCCCCAGAGCAAAGCCGCTCCGACCAAGGCGGCAAATAATATTCTTAATCTGCGGCCCAGGGGAGAACCGGCCATTTTGGGCCATAGCCAAAGGAGCAGCAGGCCCAAAATGGCCGCGTAGCCGGCATCCGATAGAATCAAAGCAAAAAAGCAGGTAAAAGAAAAAAAGACTACTATGGAGGGATCCCATAACCAATAATTAGGCGTCGTATAGAAAGTCACTAAATCCTGACCACCGGCCAGGCTGGGTGGATTGCGCAGTTGGGTGGGAGGGTTTTCGTGATCCGCAGGAGGGACGACTTCTAAAACCAGCTGTTTTTGCCGGGCTAAGGCGTGCAACTTTTTCATTTGGTCAGCGGGTGCCCAGGCGTTCAGGGCAAAGAAAGGATCCTGGTCATAGGTTAGCTCCGCGGCGGCCAGGCAGTTGGCCTGATCCTCAAGATGTCCCAGGTTTTTCGAGAATAAAAAACACCAACGGGTCAGACATAAGCGCCGGGCATTTAAGTCTTCCAAGGTGAATTCTATGCTTTCCAAGCGTTGCCTGAGTTCGGCCGGCGATTTGCTACCCGTATGAGTTCTCTCGATGGGGAAGCCTTCCGGCTCGTCGGCAGCTATCACGATAATATAAGCAAAGCGATTATCTTTGCGTATTAATTGCCATACATACGTAGTAGCCGCCACTTGCGGCAGTTCCCGGAGAGGAACAATATAAAACCATAATTTTAAAGGCGCTAAGGTTTCAGCGGGAGGAAAAGAAAAATCCCCCCAGTCTTTCATCATCTGGATCCGGCTATGCAGAAAATCCCATTCATCGGAGAGAGCGAGAATCTGCTTTTGCAGAGCCAAAGTGCTCAATTCAATCTGGTGAGCATTAAACAATGCCGGATCTTTTATCTGCTTACGCCGGCCCGGAGAATTAAGCAGAAAAGTTAAAGCCGCTTTGGCTTGGGGAGTAGGGCCGGGAAGCGGGGTTGATGCGGCCTGGGAATTTAAAGAATTCAAATGGAGACAACCAAGTTCTTGCAGTTTCCGGAGCACGGCTTTTTTTTGTTTTAACTTTCCATATAAGGTGATTTTTTCAAGTGGTGAAATACTCATGTTATTCCTCTAAGCCAGCTGCAGCGCTTGGTATTTTTTAATATGCATGGCTTTGGCTAATTTGGATCGGACCACGGCCGCTCTTTCCGCATCGCCTAAAAAGATACGTATTTTTTGTATGTTTTGTTTCGTTTGGGGAATCAAAATATTTTTAAACAAATTAACACGCTGCGTCAGACGACGCACCGCTTGATTCAAAATCTTTACCCGCGCTTGGGCGATTTGGTTTAAGATGTTTAATTTGGTCATGATCTGTAATTGTTTGACCAGCATATCCACCCAGTGGGGTTTGGCAAGCAGAGAATATTTCAGTGCCTGAAATGTAAGGTTGGCCAGTCGGGGTAATTTCACGCCTACGACATTTTCTTCCCCGGTCAGCAAAGTCTGGATTTTCACCAAACCAGCCACCTCGGTTTTTTTATCCGCCAGCATGGGCAGTTTTTTCGCGACTTCGGCTTTCTGGTCCTCCACCTTTTGCGAACTTTGGGCGAGCAATTGCTCGGCCTTTTTCAACTCTCCGGTGAGCTGCATCCGTTTAAGTTCCAAAGAAGGCAGGAGCCGCTGATAAAGGTTTAGTTGCTCTCTTTCTTTTTGGAGAGCGCTTTTATTTAAAGCCATCCGGGCCATTTCTAAGCTCCTTGCCGCTGCTTAACCATCCTCAGACCGGGGCGGTTTCGTTTTTAGGAAAATATTTATCAATTAGTCCTTGTTTCATTAATAATTCCTGGGGCGCAAAACATTCCGCCAGGGTTTGCCAGCATTTATCCAAAGCCTCGATAACCGGCAGCGAGACTTGAATATTCATAAAACGATCGCGAAAAAGCCGGCCGAATTTTAATTGTTTTTCGTCAAAGGGCGAGAGTTCAAAAGCCATGGCTTGCTTTTTTTCGGCTTCCATGCCGCCGGCATAAAAACGAATCATAGTATTCATAATCTGGGAATGATCCTCCCGGGTAGCTGTGCCAATCACATGTTGTTTGAGCCGGGATAGCGAACCAAAAGGATCAATGACTTTTTCATGCAAGTAAAACTGGCCCTCAGTAATATATCCGGTATTGTCAGGCACCGGATGCGTGACATCATTGCCCGGCATGGTAGTTACGGATAAAATTGTGACTGAGCCGGCGCCCTTGAAATCACAGGCTTTTTCATAACGCTGGGCCAACTGGGTGTAGAGGTCGCCGGTATAGCCGCGGGTGGCGGGAATCCGTTCCAGGGCAATACCGATTTCTTTCATAGCGTCGGCATACGCTGTCATATCCGTCATTAGAACTAAAACGCGCTTGTTTTCTTTAACCGCAAAATGCTCGGCTACGGCCAGAGCCTGATCAGGTACCTGCAACCGTTCGACAATCGGATCCGAAGCCTGATTGACAAACATGATAGTACGGTGGAAGACACCATGATCCTCAAAGGCCTGACGAAAGAAATGGTAATCATCAAAAATCAGACCCAGTCCGGCAAAGACGACAATATCCGCTTCCGCTTGAAATCCGATGCGGGCCAAAAGTTCATTATAAGGTTCTCCGGCAATAGAAAAAATTGGAATTTTTTGGCTCTCGACCAAGCAATTGAATAAATCAATCATGGGGACATTGGTCCGAATCATCTTCGCGGGCATAACCCGCATCATGGGATTTACCGTAGGTCCGGCTACCTCAATTTGGGGATCACAGCTTAAATCCGGACCATTATCAATTGGTTCGCCCGATCCACGAAAAATCCGTCCTAAGATGTTTCCCGAATAAGTGACTTTCAGGGGATGACCCATAAAACGGACCCCGGCGTTGGTGGACAATCCTTTACCACCGGCAAAAACCTGCAGACTTACTATATCCTGATTAAGCTCCACCACTTTAGCCAGGGATTGCTCGCCGTTGGTATTCTCAACCATAGCCAAATCGCCGAAGGAGATGTTTTTAGATTTGACCCGAATGGTGTCACCTACGATTTCCAGAACCCGGGTATGTCGCTTTAATTCATCAAACATATAAGCAATCCTCCAATTGTTCGTACATTTGCCCGAAAAAAACATAAACCTCATCGAGCGTCTCAACCTTTTTCAGGACTGGGGATGAAAATTAATCATGCCGGTTAATTTTTGAAGCAACGAATGGAACCGCCACTGGTTTTTAGCCGGTGAATAATTAATAAATTCAGTCCCAGGCAAAACAGAATAAAACATATCGCAATATTTTTCAACTTTAAACGTCAAATTTTTGTAAAATGTCAGTTGCGGGTTAATTATGTGGCCTAAGAGCCTGTCGGACTTGGGCAGAAAAGCGGGTTTTAAGCAATCTTCCCCCTTTTCAAGAGGCTGTGTCATAATAGCTTTTTAAGGTTGTCATCCCGGACTTGATCCGGGATCCAGGACACATACTGTTTATATTACAATGATTTCCTGGATTCCGGCCTGTCCTGCCTATCCTGGATGGTTTAGTCCAGGGCTTTCGCCGGAATGACAAAAAAATGCAAAAATATGAATTATGACACAGCCTCCAAAAAGGGGGATAGAGGGGATTTTGTAGATAAAAGTAGGCGTTTTATTGACTAAATCCCCCCCCCCAATCACAAGTGAATTCTTTCCGCAGCAAGCTACAGGGAAGTATAAGTTTAAATATCGTAATACATGGCGAATTCCCAGGGGTGCGGGCGCAGCGCCAGGGCCTGAACCTCATTCTTCAGCTTGTAATCAATCCAGGTCTCGATAACGTCATTGGTAAATACATCGCCTTTCAGCAGGAAAGCGTGGTCTGCTTCCAAAGCTTGCAAGGCTGTGCGCAAGGAACCCGGGGTCTGGGGCACCTTGGCCGCTTCCTCGGGCGGAAGGTCATAGATGTTTTTATCCAGGGGATCGCCCGGATGAAGCTTATTTTGGATGCCGTCCACGGCTGCCATCAGCATGGCGGAAAAGGCCAGGTAAGGATTGCAACTGGGGTCCGGGCAGCGGAATTCAAAGCGCTTGGCTTTAGGTGAAGTGGAATACATGGGGACGCGTATGGCCGCGCTGCGGTTACGGCGTGAATAAGCCAGATTGACCGGTGCCTCAAAGCCTGGGACCAGCCGTTTATAGCTGTTGGTAGTGGGATTGGTAAAGGCCAGAATAGCGGGAGCATGCTTCAGGATACCGCCAATGGCATGCATGGCCATTTCCGACATGCCGGCATAACCATCCCCGGCAAACAAATTTTTACTCGCCTTCCATAAGGACATATGCACATGCATGCCGCTGCCATTGTCATTAAAGAGCGGCTTGGGCATAAAAGTCACGGTTTTATTGTGCTGATGCGCGGTATTCTTAATAATATATTTGTATTTTAGTAAATCGTCCGCCATTTCCACCAGCGGCGCAAATCGCATATCAATTTCAGCTTGTCCGCCGGTCGCCACCTCATGATGCTGGGCTTCTACCAGGATGCCAACTTTTTCCAGATTAAGTACCATCTCGCTTCTTAAGTCCTGCTGGCTGTCCGTAGGGGGTACCGGGAAATAACCTTCCTTATAACGGGGCTTATAACCCAGATTGGGATTCTCTTTCCGCCCGGAGTTCCAGCGTCCCTCGGCTGAATCTATGTGATAGTACCCTTCGTGCTCGTTCTGGTCAAAGCGGATATCGTCGAAAATAAAAAACTCGGCCTCCGGACCGAAATAAGCCGTGTCAGCTATACCCAACGTTTTCACATAATTATTGGCTTTTTGCGCCACATGCCGGGGATCACGGGAATAGTCTTCGCCGGTAATCGGATCACAGATATTACAAATCATTACCAGCGTTCTGGCCTGCATAAAGGGATCAATAAAAGCTGTGGCGGGAATAGGCTTGACCAGCATATCCGATTCATTAATAGCTTGCCAGCCGCGGATACTGGAACCGTCAAAGCCCAGACCCTTTTCAAAAGTATCTTCCTCAATTTCTCTGGGCGGCACGCTGAAATGCTGCCAGAGACCCGGAAAATCCATGAAACGCAGGTCGACGATCTGGATTTTTTCCTGTTGGATTAAATTTAAAACATCTTTCGCGGTTTTGATTTCACTCATTTTATCCTCCCGAGATATTTTATTAATACCTTGTGAGAAGCAATTTTCATGCCGAAAAAATTATTAAATCTATTTTTACAATAAGTGTTGGTTAATAGGGTAAATTAGGCAGATAAGGATAGGTTGTTTTAATTATTAATTAGATATCATTACAAATGTGTGATTCGTCCCTGGAATTAAACACTTTTTTGTAATTTGATAATATTTAACAACTTTTAGGAGTTATCCCGTACTTTTGAATTTTATAATTGAATATCCGCTCTGTGAGCGCCAAAACAGCCGCGGCTTTTTTCTGGCATCCCCGGCTTTGCTTAAGCGCGTCAATGACAAGTTCTTTTTCCTGGTTCTCAATAATTTCCTGGAAAGTACCGGGTCGTGGTTTGGCATCGGTATCCACCATGCGTAAAGAAGGAGGCAGATGCTCTGAACGGATAACCCCTTCCCGGCATAATAAAACCGCCCGCTCAATACAATTCTCCAACTCCCGCACATTGCCCGGCCAATGATAGCTGGTGAGCATCTCGATGGCCGGGGTTGAAATCCGGCTTATATTTTTCTTGCTTTCCCGGCAGAATTTTTCCAAAAAACAATCGGCCAGCAGCATGATGTCGTCCTTGCGTTCCCTTAAAGGCGGCAGATAAATGGGGAAAACATTGACCCGGTAGTAAAGATCTTCACGGAAGGTCTTATGCTTGATAGCTTCCTCGAGATTTTTGTGAGTAGCCACTATGATCCGGACGTTGGTATGGATGGTTTTTCTTCCTCCCAGGCGCTCGAATTCGCGGGTCTGGAGTACCCGGAGCAGTTTTATCTGTACATTAACCGGGAAATCGCCAATCTCATCAAGAAATAAGGTACCGTCGTGAGCCCATTCAAAGCGTCCGATTTTACGTTCCAGAGCTCCGGTAAAAGCGCCCTTTTCATGACCGAACAATTCGCTTTCCAGCAGGCTTTCCGGAAAAGCATTGCAATTGACCTTGATAAAAGGCTTCTGCGACCGGGGGCTGCCGTAATGAAGGGCATGGGCCACCAGTTCTTTACCGGTCCCGCTTTCTCCGCGGATTAAAACCGTAGTGGGGCTTTCCGCCACTTGTTCAATCATGCGGTAGACCTCCTGCATGGCATTGGAGTTGCCTATCATATTATAAACATTAAATCTATGCTTGAGATCCTGCTTAAGACGCAGGTTTTCATCCTCGAGATTCTTTTTTTCTTTCTCGACCCGGCGGGCGAGTTTAATTGCCTGGGCAATCATGGGAGCCATGATTTTTAAAATCCGGAGATCATCGTCCAGACTGCGCTGCCCCGTAACTTTTTTATCTACGCTTAAAGCTCCGATGGTCTTGGCCTCAAATTTAATGGGAACACATAAAAAGGCAGTTTGCTGCCCAGCGGATCGCGAGCGGGCGCCGGTCCGGTGCAGAAAACCATTTTCCTGTTCAATATCCGGAATAATGACCGAACGTCCGGTCTGGACTACCTTGCCCGTGATTCCCTCGCCGAGACGGTAACGTCCTAATTTTTGGGCCTGTTGGCTGAGCCCATGGGCCAGGGAGATATTGATCATTTCCGTCTTTTTATCCAACACAGTGATAGTGCCATAGTCCAGTTTCAATTTTTCAGACAGCATTTTCAAAATAGATCTCAGCATTTGGTCGCGGTCCGCCGCCTCGGCCAAAATATTTGTAGTGGCCTGCAGCATCTCGATTTGTTCTTCAGAAATGGTTTTTCCCATCAGCGTTCTCCTTATATTATACCGTATATCCGGATGCTTGAAAATATCGTATATTATATTAACCGTTCGTTTATGGGGTAAATCCGGGAGTTGTAGGGGCACCCCCCTGTGGGTGCCCGATGTATCATTAGATAGTTGTAGGGCTGTTTAATTAAACGCCCGCTACATTCCGTAGGGGCGGCATATATCGACAAAGACATTACCACATATTTGTAATAATGCAAATAATAATTACTGTTTTGTTACAATTAACTAATTATTTATTTAACACTTTATCCAATAATCTAAGCCGAAAATCTTCGCCTTCATGTTGGCACACTTCCTGCTCTTATATAAATTAAGTGTGATAAAAATCAAAATTCAAAAAGGGGGAATACTTTATGTTAAAAGCAAAAGGGTTATCACGCAAGATTTTTTTAGTCAGTCTGGGAGTAGCGGTTTTATGGGGGGTAAGGGGAGGTATGGCTTATGCTGCCGAGACAAGCCTGGATATTCCGTTGGTTAGTAAATACGTCTGGCGCGGAATCCAAGCGAATGAAGAGGCAGTGCTTCAGCCTTCCCTGTCAGTTAGCGGGGGTGATTTTAGTTTCAATCTCTGGGGAAATATGGACTTAACCGGGTTTGGTGAAGAAGCCGGATACGGCAACCGTTGCGGTGAATTTACGGAGTTGGACCTGACTGGCGAGTATGCACGTTCCTTCGGTATTATCTCCATCGCGGTCGGGGCAATTTCATATATATTTCCCGGAATCGGGGCTACTACGCATGAGCTGTATGCTACATTTTCCGCAGAGGTGCCGGCCAGTCCGTCACTGGCAATCTACTCCGATGTGGACGAAGTAAAAGGATCTTATTTTTTATTAAGTCTGGGACATAGTTTTGAGCTCAAGGATACCGGTCCTTTAACCGGCATAGATCTGGGAGTATCCGCCGGTTATGGCAGTGGTTCATATAACCGCGGCTACTTCGGCATTGATAAAGCGGCGCCGGTTGATATGGTAGCCAGTTTGGCATTGCCGCTCTCGTTCGGCAAAATCAGTGTCACGCCTTCGGCGGTTTACAGTCATGTGTTAGATAGTGAAATCAGCGAAGGGTTGGATCAGAGCGGATATTTCTTCTTTTCTCTAAATCTCGGACTCACACTCTAGGAGGACAATTAAGATGAATTTATCGCGATTTGTTTTTAGCGCAGTACTGCTTCTCAGTCTGGGAGCACATGGGGTTTTGGGGGCTGAAGAGACCACCGGCTCCGGGGTGGAAACTGCTATCATGGCAGTATCTGAGACCTCGGAACCGGCCTCTATTCAGAACCTCGCGCAACTTGTAACCAAGGCCGCGGAAGCGGCCGGCACGGCTCAGGATTCGGCGAATTGGGTCTGGATTTTACTGGCCGCGTTTCTGGTTATGTTCATGCAGCCGGGATTTGCCATGCTGGAAGCCGGGCTGACTCGCTCCAAAAATGCCGGAAATATCATGATGAAAAACCTGATGGATTTTTCTATCGGCTCTATAGCCTATTTTGTAATCGGCTTTGGGATTATGTTTGGCGCGGATAAGCTGGGTTTATTCGGTTCGGACGGTTTTCTTCTCTCAGCCGCAAATACCGCCGGCAAAGAAGGAATGTGGCAGTATGCTTTCTGGATGTTTCAGGTGGTTTTTGCCGCCACCGCCGCCACCATTGTCTCCGGCGCCATGGCTGAGAGAACTAAGTTTGTCGGATACCTGGTGTATAGTGTTTGTATTACTATGTTTGTTTACCCCGTAGTAGGACATTGGATTTGGGGCGGCGGATGGTTAAGCACGCTGGAAACACCAATGGTGGATTTTGCCGGATCAACTGTTGTGCATTCGGTCGGGGGCTGGCTGGCATTGTGCGGTGCCCTGGTTTTGGGACCGCGTCTGGGAAAATACGGACCTAACGGTGAATCCAAAGCTATTCTTGGCCATAACATGCCTTTGGCCGCACTAGGCGTCTTTATTTTGTGGTTTGCCTGGTTTGGATTTAATGCCGGCAGCACTACTGAAGCTTCCCAGAGTATCGGTCTCATTTCAGTTACCACCAACCTGGCGGCAGCGGCCGGTGCCATTGGGGCTATGATCACGGTTTGGATTAAAGAGAAAAAACCCGATCCTTCCATGTCCTTAAACGGCGTACTGGCCGGCCTGGTGGCCATTACAGCAGGATGCGCCAATGTTTCGCCCGGAGCCGCCATTGCTATTGGTTTTATAGCCGGCATCCTGGTGGTGTTTTCCGTGGAATTTATTGACCAGGTATTGCATGTGGATGATCCGGTAGGGGCTATAAGCGTGCATGGGGTCTGTGGGGCTTGGGGAACGCTGGCGGTGGGATTATTCGCCTCCAAGGAATTCGGCGGTATTGCCGGTCTGTTCAACGGGGGAGGATTGGCCTTGCTGAAGAGCCAATTGCTGGGCGTGGTAACCGTATTCGTCTGGTGCATGGTGCTGGGAACCCTGCTTTTCCTTGCCATTAAGTATACGATCGGCTTAAGGGTTAGCAAGGAAGATGAGCTTCGCGGTTTGGACATCACCGAGCATGGCGTTGAATCCTATGGTGGATTTCAGATCTTTACTACAGACTAAGGAGGCTATTGATAATGAAGCTGATAATTGCTTATATTCAACCGCAGCGGCTGACCCAGATTAAAGAAGCACTGGCAAAGGCCGGGATTTGCAAGATGTCCGTAACCAATGCACTGGGATGCGGCCAGCAGATGGGATATGAAGAGAATTACCGCGGGGTTAAATTGAGCGTGAATCTCCTGAAAAAGGTCCGCTTGGAAATCGCGGTAACCGAAGAATATCTCAAGAAAACCGTGGACATTATCCTGGAAGCGGCGAATACTGGTTCCATCGGTGACGGCAAGATCTTTGTCCTGGAGCTGGCGGAATGTTACCGCATTCGCACCCGCGAGAAGGGTAAGGTCGCGATTGGATAAGTAGAGACGCAAAATATTGTGTCTCTACTGAAAACGCTAAGGCCCCTTCCCCTGCTTGCATGCAAGGGGGGGGGCTTTTTTTATTCCGGGAATGTGCTTACCCTTTTAAATTATTTGTGGTATGGTATGGGGTAAGTTCAGGAATT
Source organism: Candidatus Firestoneibacteriota bacterium (assembly GCA_030635415.1). Classification (GTDB taxonomy): domain Bacteria; phylum Oederibacteriota; class JAAXVQ01; order JAAXVQ01; family JAUVAV01; genus JAUVAV01. Next base: position 3,688 of record DAOVYW010000024.1, on the reverse strand, counting down.
ATTAGAGGTGGATAGCGGTGGCTAAGCAGGAATTATTCGGAAAATTAAGAGGAATCCCGGCTTCTCCGGGATTAGCCGTAGGGTGTGTTTGCTTTTGGAATGACCCGGAAGCCATTCCCCGTTACCGGATCAAACCGGCCAGAGTCGGGGATGAGCTGAAAAGATTGGATGTGGCCCTGGAATTGTCCCGGCAGCAGATAGCCGGTATCAAGCAGAGAGTGGAAAAAGAGCTGGGCCCGGAAGAAGCGGCCATATTTTCCGCGCACAATTTGCTTTTGGATGATCATTCTTTTTACGTTCGCATAGAAAAAAAGCTGATGAATCAGAACCTTAACCTCGAAGCCGTGGTGGAAGATGTAATCGAGGAAATGGTCCAAATCTTTTTGAAAATTCCCAATCACTATTTGAGAGAGAGAGCGGATGATTATCGGGATATTGGACGCCGGCTGTTAGAGAACCTTATGTCGTCCCGGCGGCAATGCGCAATTGCCGAGGGGGAACAAATTATAATGGTCGCCCGGGAGCTGATGCCTTCAGATACTGTACATTTTCCCCGGAAGCAGGTGGGGGCATTTATTACCGAGCAAGGCGGGATTTCTTCCCATGCCGCTATTCTGGCACGCTCATTAAGGATACCGGCAGTGGCCGGCGTGTCGCATATTCTAACGCAATTACAGGGGGGTGAAAGGGTCCTGGTGGATGGTAACCAGGGAATTATTATTATTGATCCCCAACCGGAACTAATTGAACAGGCGCATGAGGATACCCGGAACCGGAGTACGATATCATTACAAGTGCGCGCCGCTCAAACTGCCAAGACCCGGGATGGAGTTGAAATTTATCTGTCCGCCAATCTTACGCGGGAAGTTGAGGCCGAAGAGGCCCGGCGTTTAGGCGCTCTGGGCGTAGGACTTTTAAGGACGGAATTTTTATTTATGGATCGCGGTGAATTTCTGGATGAGGATGAGCAGTATAAAGCTTACCGCCACGTGGTGGAGACCATGTCGCCCTATCCGGTCACTATCCGGACCCTGGATATAAGCGAAGATAAGCATTTTGATTTTGAAAATCCCGTCAAAACTGAGAGCGATCTGGTTATGGGGTGGAGGTCTATCCGGCTTTCGCTGGCAAACCGGAAAATATTTTTGTCGCAATTAAAAGCCATTCTTCGCGCCGCGGCGCACGGGCCGGTACGGATTTTACTGCCCATGATTACCGGAATAGAAGAAATACGTATAGTTAAAAACCTTATGCAAGAAGCGGCCCGGGAATTGGCAGACCAAGGTATCAAGCATGAGCTGAATATTCCGGTGGGGGCTATGATTGAAACACCGGCTGCGGCCATATCTCCCCAGGTAATCATGCAGGAAGCGGAATTTATATCAGTCGGGACTAATGATTTAGTCCAATATATAATGGTGGCGGATCGAAACGCGGAGAGGATGCAGCCTTACTATCGATCTTCCGCGCCGGCGATATTAGCGATTTTAAAACAATTAGCCGTCACGTCCCAGACGCTGAACAAAGATATCAGTATTTGCGGCGAAATCGCGGGAGATCCACTATATCTTCCGCTCTTGCTGGGTCTGGGCTATCGTAAGCTTTCCGTAGCGCCGGTATTATTACCGGATCTGGCCGGTATCATAGCAAATCTGGATATTACTGAATGCGAGACGCTTGCCCAAAAAGCTCTCCTGGTGTTAACCGCTGATGATGTTGAGCATTTGCTCCAAGGGTATAAATAAAATATTGAAAAAAAGATACCAGGAGCCTGAGCATTTAGTTGATTTTGTCATCAAGCAGAGAGGTAAGTATATCGTTTGTGTAGGGGCGTTTAATTAAACGCCCCTACATCTGTGTTGCCGACAATGACGAAGATGAGACCATCCAATGTTAAAAATTTTATGAGAAAGAGGAAGAGCATGGCGAAAATTAAATACATTTTTGTAACCGGGGGAGTGGTTTCTTCTTTAGGCAAGGGATTAGCCGCGGCCTCGCTGGGAAGCCTGCTGGAAGCTCGGGGTCTAAAAGTTACCATTGCGAAATTTGATCCTTATATCAATGTTGATCCGGGAACCATGAGTCCTTTTCAACACGGTGAGGTTTATGTCACTGAGGACGGCGCAGAGACGGATCTGGATCTGGGGCATTACGAGCGGTTTACGCATGCCGTAATGAACAAATATAATAATATAACCACGGGAAAGATTTACGATGCAGTGATCAAGAAGGAGCGGCGGGGAGATTATTTGGGCAAAACGGTTCAGGTAGTGCCCCACATTACGAATGAAATCAAGGAACGTATCAAAAAGATAGTGGAACAACGCAAAATAGATGCGGTAATTATAGAGATTGGCGGCACTATCGGAGATATCGAAAGTTTGCCTTTTCTTGAAGCCATCCGGCAGTTTCGGTTAGGGGTGGGACGGGAAAATGCCGTCAATATTCATTTAACCCTGGTTCCTTACATCCGGGCGGCAAAAGAATTAAAGACCAAACCTACGCAGCACTCGGTTTCCCAACTGCTATCGATAGGCATTCAACCGGATGTGATCATCTGCCGCACCGAACACCCGCTGGGCCGGGAATTAAAAGAAAAGATATCTATGTTTTGCAACGTGGATGCCGAAGCCGTGATTGAAGCTATCGATGTAAAAACGATATATGAAGTCCCGTTAATGTTTCAGAAAGAGGGACTGGATGAGATCGTGCTGCGTCTTCTGGGAATTAAGGCCCCCCCCTCACGTCTGGCAACCTGGAAAAGGATTGTTTCGCTGGCCAAGCATTCTTCCCGGCGTGTTCGGATTGCAATCGTGGGAAAATATACTGCCGTCCAGGATGCTTATAAAAGTATAAATGAAGCCTTGGTTCACGGCGGTTTTGCCAACCGCGTCGTCCTGGATCTGGTATGCCTGGAAGCGGATCAGATTGCCGGAAATAATAAAGAAGTCACGGCTAAGCTGAAAGCATGTCAGGGAATTTTAGTTCCGGGCGGATTCGGCAGCCGGGGAATAGAGGGCAAGATTGCCGCGGTTCGATATGCCCGTGAACATAAGATTCCTTTTCTGGGAATCTGCATAGGGATGCAATGCGCGGTTATCGAATTTGCCCGTAATGGGGCGGGATTAAAAAAAGCGCATTCTACGGAGTTTGAAGCACAAACGCCTCATCCGGTTATTTCTCTCTTGGCGGAACAGCAGGGTATTAAAGAAATGGGAGGCTCTATGCGCCTCGGAGCATATCCCTGCCGGCTTAGGCCGCATACCCTGGCCGCAAAGGTCTATGGTGAAAAGATTATTTTCGAACGGCACCGGCACCGCTTCGAGTTTAACAATTACTATCGCGAACGGTTCGAAGCTGCAGGAATGATTTTTTCCGGGCTTTCCCCGGATGGCTCTCTGGTAGAGATGATCGAGATAAAATCGCATCCTTGGTTTATGGCCGTGCAATTTCATCCTGAATTCAAATCCAAACCCACGAAAGCCCACCCGCTATTTAGGCAATTCATCCATGCGGCTTTACAATACAAGCCGGACCCCAAACCCGCAACTGGAAAACTTTCAGCCTAACAAAATATGCATCAAATTACATTGCTAATTCATAAACCATGTCGTGTTGACTCATAATAAAAGGTAACCGAAGGTGTGAATCGTTGACTCATTAGTGAGGTAACCGAGCAAGCTGTCTA